>NZ_CP065362.1:300000-511666 GCF_019904295.1 Ruegeria sp. SCSIO 43209 | reverse complement strand
ACATTATTGCTCGATAAGGGGACACCCAGTATGTCCCCCATCACCATAAATTCACCTATTTCTTTTATTTTTTGATAGCGAATAGCAGCTACCAAATAGCGTGATCTCAACGAACTCTTGACAGAATCGAAGTATTGGACGCTAATCAGTGAACAATCACGAAAAGCGTTGGGAAACGGCGCGATTACGGCGGGATCAACCCGCATGAGGCAAAAAAGAGCGGTGAGGAAACGGATGCAGGTTGCGAAACCGGTCGGGCGAAATGCGCCTGCACTGAAGTACGATATCTTGTCGGCGCTCGCCGTTCACGCCTTATCAGGTGACAAGCATCGTCATCGCAGTGTTCTTCGCATCATGACATTAATTACCACGCGCTATAACTGGCGCTCCAATGAACTGTCGATTGGTCGGGAAGAGATCGCTCGGTTGTGGTCCGTGAACGAACGCACAGTTAAACGTGAGATGGCTAAGCTGCGCAGCGCAGGCTGGATTGCGGTCAAACGACCCGCCGCTCGGGGTCGGGTTGCGGTTTATGAACTCGACCTCAAGCAGATCATGCTGGACACAATGGAAACCTGGCCCGTCATCGGGACGGATTTCCAAGAACGAATGCAGCAGAAGCCAGAGCGCGATACCAATGTTGTGCCATTTCAGTCAAAGCCATCGATCCCGCCCCCACAGGGTGAAGACGTTTGGGCACAGGTTCAATCGATCCTACATGAGCGTGACCCAGAACTTTGGTCCAGTTGGTTCAAGCATCTAAACGAAGCCGAAAGGGCAGGGGGCCTGGCGACCCTGATTGCGCCATCGCGTTTTATGGCGGATTACATTGCACAGAAATGGTCGGGGAGGGTTTTGGCCGCTTATTCGCGTGTAGACCCTTCGGTTCGAACAATTCGCATTGAAGCGGCAGAATAGGGCGCGGGCTTGCTCAACTGGCAACAGGCGACTATCTAGCGGAAACTGTTTATGAGCGCGTCAGATGTGACTTAGCTCGATCCTGATCACAGTGGACATGTGCATTGCAAAAGATCAAATCAAAATTTGCGACCGTATTGAGTGATTCCGTCCTGTGGCGACTGCTCTCCGAGAATATGCGCGAGCAAGCGGTCCCTTATACGATCGCGATCATCGCGATGGTATTTGTTGCGGCAACCACTGCAGGTATCGCCTTTATCATGCGTGATGTGGTGGATTCGCTGTTTGACAGTGAAAACTCAGCCAAGATTTTCGGCGTTTCGATGGCTGTATTCTCGATCTTCCTGGTCAAAGGGATTGCGACTTACGTCCAGATTGTGGCTCTGACCCGTGCCGGTAACCGGATCGTCTCGAAACAGCAGATCAAGCTTTACGACAAACTTTTGCGGCAAGGGGTGTCATTCTTCAATTTGACCGAAAGCTCGGATCTGTTGTTGAAGGTGACACAAACCGCCCAGGCTGCGCGCACGGTGATCGAGATCATGGTGACCACTGCGGTGCGCGATATGCTTACATTGATTGGTCTTTTGGCCGTGATGTTCTACCAGCAACCGATCTTGTCTTTGTTTACGCTTATCGTCGGCCCTTTGGCAATCTTGGGTGTTCGCATGCTGCTTCGCAAAGTGCGAGAGATTGCGGATATGGAGCTGCAATCGATGGGCGCGATCATGAAGGTCATTCAAGAAACCTCGGCTGGTATACGTGTGGTCAAGTCCTTCGGATTGGAAGAGCGCATGGCCCTCGAAATGAATTCGGCGGTGAAAAGCGTTGAGAAGCGCCGCAACAAGCTTGCGCGTTTGCAAGCTGCGACGAGCCCGCTGACGGATATCCTGGCCGGGTTTGCAATTGCCTCGGTCATCGGGTTGAGCGCTGGTAAGCTGTTTGGCGCTGCAGCGTCCACTCCGGGTGAACTGATGTCGTTCGTGACCGCTGTGATGATGGCCTATGAGCCCGCGAAGCGCCTGACGAAGGTGCGGGTGAAGATGGAGCTGGGTCTGCGCCGGGTGCAGATGTTGTTCAATATGTTGGACGAGCCTGAAACTCTGCCGGAAGAGGCCAATCCCAAAAGCCTGCCTGATGGTCCGCGAGAGGTGGTGTTCGACGCCGTCACTTTCGGCTACCGTCGTCGCGATCCGATCCTGAAAGGGCTTTCGTTGACGTTCGAAGCTGGCAAGACCACCGCTCTGGTTGGTCTGTCCGGCGGCGGCAAGTCGACCATTTTGAATTTGGCCCTGCGCCTTTATGACCCGAGCAGTGGTTCGGTATCGATCGATGGTCAGGATATCAAGTACGCCTCGTTCAAATCACTGCGCCAGAACATGTCGTTCGTCGGGCAAGAGACGTTTCTGTTTTCGGCCTCAATCGCCGACAACATCCGTTTTGGCCGTGAGGGTGCCTCGCAAGACGACGTGATCGAGGCTGCCAAGGCCGCGAATGCCTATGACTTCATCATGTCGCTTGAGAAAGGCTTTGACACTCTGGTTGGTGAAAATGGTGCCTTCCTGTCCGGTGGTCAAAAACAGCGCCTTGCGATTGCGCGCGCGCTTCTGCGCGACAGCCCGATCCTGCTGCTGGACGAACCAACTAGTGCGCTGGACTCGCGGTCGGAACATCTGGTTCAGGAGGCATTGGGCCGCCTGACCGAGGGGCGCACGACAATCATTGTGGCTCACAGGCTTTCAACCATCATGCATGCGGACAAGATCGTCGTGATTGAGGCTGGTGAAGTTCTTGAGCAGGGCAGCGCCCAACAGTTGCTGAAGAAACCGGGACCATTCAAAACCCTGTATGACCATCAGTACTCGAACGCCGTCAATGCCGAATGATCCCGACGTGATCCAGCGGCCTGACATTACACCGGCGCGTTCGCCCCTGAGCGCGTCAGTGATCATCCCGACCTATCAAAGCTGGGACCAATTGCAGCTTTGTCTGGATGGGCTCGCCTCTCAGACATTGAACACAAACCAGTTCGAGATACTTGCAGTCAACAATGATCCGACCGACCCCATGCCAGACGGGTTTCGCCTGCCCGCCAACGCCCGCATCCTAAGTGAGGCAAAACCCGGCTCATACGCAGCGCGCAACCGGGGAATCGAAGAAGCCGCCTCGGAGCTACTGTTTTTCACCGACTCCGATTGTCAGCCTGACCCGCTCTATCTAGAGGCCGGGTTGAAAATAGCCGAAGACCACCCCGAGGTTAATCGCTTTGGTGGCAATGTTGTGCTGATCCCGAACGGGCAGGATTGGAAGACGACCGAACTCTATGATGTTCATTTGGGATTAGAGCAAAAAAAATGGGTGGAACGTGGGCGCGCGGTTACGGCCAATCTGATCGTTCGGCGGGAGCTTATGGATCGCATCGGTCGGTTCAACGACACGGTGTTGTCCGGCGGGGACATGGAATGGAATGATCGTGCACAATCTGCGGGCGAAGCGATTGTGTTTGCCGAAGACGCCATCGTCCGTCACCCGGCGCGCGACAGTCTTGGGGATCACATCACCAAAGCCCGTCGTATTGAGGGGGCTAGGCTGCGCCGCAATGCCAAGCGCGGCATCGTAAATTACATCCCGCCTTTGCAGAAATTGATCCCTTCCTTCAAGACGTTGAAAAACCTTCTGAGGAATCAGGATCTGTCAACCAAACAGGCTTTTGGTGTGTGGGGCGTTCACTATGTGATCCGCGTTGCAAAAATTACGGAAACCATTCGGCTTCTCTGGCTGCGGAGGCCTGACCAGCGGAAGTAGTGGCCACTGGCAATGATAAACCACTTTCAGACCATGACGCTACGCGTTCTGGTTCGGCTTAATTCAAGTTGATCCTTAAGGTAGGACTCTTGGACAAGTGACTGCGGCACACTCTGTGTTCGCCGCTCGACCAACTAGCTTTGTTTAACATGGCGCTCTGGAAATCAATGTACTCTAGCTTTGAGCTCTTTCATCACAGCTAGTGGCACGATTAAAGTCGATCTCCGCGTTCGCGTATACTTATGGTCAGTACTTTGTTCATATCTGATCACGCTGATCCAGGTACCGATTGCACAGGGCGTTGACCGTTGCGTGCAGGATGATGGTGAGTACCGCCAACACGATCAGCGCGGCGAACATCAGATCGGTTTTGGCACGGCCATTGGCCAGCAACATCAGATATCCCAGCCCACGCGACGCTCCGACCCATTCACCGATGACGGCACCGATCGGGGCATAGACGGCAGCCAGACGCAGGCCGCTGGCAAATCCGGGCAGAGCAGATGGAATACGGATGTGCAACATTACTCGGGCGGGTGACGCCCCCATGACCCGAGCCAGATCCAGCCAGTCGCGATTGCTGCGCATCAATGCATCAAAGAAAGACGAAGTAACCGGGAAATAAATGATCAGCAGCGCCATGGCGATTTTGGCCTCGAGCCCGAAGCCAAGCCACAGGGTCAGAATCGGTGCCAGGGCAAAGACGGGGATGGTCTGGGAAAACACCAAAATTGGTCGCACCAGCGCGCGTGCTAGCGGTGAGGCGGCAAGGCCGATGGCCGACAGCCCGCCCAGCACTGCGCCAAGGGCCAGCCCGATCAGCACTTCGGTCGCGGTGACCAGCCCATGCTCCAGCAGAAGGTTGCGGCTGTTCCAAATGGTTTCGGAAACCAGCGCTGGCGGGGGCAAGATAAAACGCGGCAAGCCGGTGGCCCAAACCACCAGTTGCCAAAGCGCTACTGCCATTGCGGTGGCGGCGATACCCGCACGCCAACCTGTCATCGGGCTACCGGGAAGCCTGCCCATGCGGCATCGAAAAAGGCACGCTCAAGGGCGACGGCCTTGCCGAAGGTTGCAGCGACCTCGGCCTGTGCCTGGTCCGAAAGGGTCGACCAGATCGCGTCCAATTGTCCACGTAGGTAGGCGACCACACTTTCGAACCCGTCGCCTGAGTGCAGAGTGATCCATTCCCCCAGCCAGAACGGCAGATCTTCGGCGCGGGCTTCGACCGGGCTGGCCCAATCCAGATAGACCCATTCCGCGACCACCAACACCGCCAGCATCCGCTCGTAGCGCCCGGATGTGCGGGCTTCGTCCATCAGGGCCTGAAACGCCAGAGTTTCGGGTGCGGCTTCGCTTGCCTGGGGCACGTCCAGCGCGTCTAATGCACGCAGGAAGTACGTGTTCTCTGGCCCGCAGATCTGGCCCAGAAAGCGCGCGCCCGGCACAGCATCGGCGAGGTTGGGTGCATGCGCCACTGCTGAGGCCAGCAGACGCACGAAGCCTTCCACGAAAAGGTAATCCTGCTGTAAATAGCCAGCCATTTTGCCATGATCGAGCATTCCGGTTGCCAGCGCATTGGTAAAGTCATGTGTCGTGGCCGCTGTCCAGTTGTCCTGGTTCAGCGCCCTGAGAGTTTCGCTTGTGCTCATCTGTCAGTCCTGAGTTGTTGAAGCAGCGCGGCCTGGATGCCCAGCACGCCCGGATCATCAACAGGGCGCGGGATGCTGCCCATTGGAGTTTCGACCGGGTGCAGCCCGTCGCGCGTCATGATCATGATGTTCTGCCCCAGCCGCGCCACTTCGGCCGGGTCATGGGTGATAAGCAGCACCGTACGTCCCTTCAGCAGCTGTGCGGTGAGGTCCTGCATATGCACCCGAGTCAGGGCATCAAGGGCGGAAAAAGGTTCGTCCAGCAGCACAATGGGGCGGTCTTCCATCAGGGTTCGGGCCAAGGCCACGCGCTGTCTCTGCCCACCGGAGAGCTCTCCCGGTTTCTTGTCTAGATGCGCGCCTAGCCCAACTTGCTCCAGCACGTGCTCGGCTCGATCCCGGTCAAGCGTCTCGCCGCGCAATCGTGCCCCTATTGCCACATTGTCGAGCGCTGATAGCCAAGGCAGCAACAAATCACTCTGCGCCATTAGGGCCACCCGCCCGGCCAGCGCGCCACCGTCCGAGGCCCAGATTTCACCGTCCAAAGAAACATGGTCTCCCAGTCCGGCCAGCAGCTTGAGCACTGTGGATTTGCCCACACCACTGGCCCCCAGAAGACAGGTCCACCGCCCTGCATCAAGTCGCAGATCAATGCCGTGCGCGATGGATGTGTCGCCAATCGACAGTGATCCGCGCAGATATAGGGCGGGGGCCGGGCTCATGGCTGCGATGCCATGCCCCAAAAGCCGACCTCAAGCTCGGTCGCCTTGTGGAAGCGGTCGCAAAGATTTGCCCAACGTGGGCAGTTTTGCGGGTCATCCCCGATGCGCCGCGCTACCACGCCATCGATCAGCGCGCCAACATCGCAGCAGACCTGTTGGTAATCTTCCCCGCCATAAGTGTTGATCCAATCGGCATAGGTTTCCGAGGTCTTTGTCGCCGAAAGCTCCGCCCCGATCACACCATAGCCCATGACGCAGGGGGCCAGTGTGGCCAGCAGATCAAGCATATCCCCTGAATGCCCGGCATCCAGCACATAGCGTGTATAGGCAAGATTAGCCTGACGCTCTTGCGTTGCAATAAGTTCTTCCTCGGAAATCCCAGCCTCGGCGCAGATGCCGATATGCAGGGCAAGCTCGTCATTGATCAGTGCATTCACTGTCCCCGCGGCGAGGCGCATATCCGCGACGGTCTCGGCCTTGGTCACCACCAGCGCCCAAGCGCGGGCGAAATGGATCAAAAAAACGTAGTCCTGTTTGAGATAATGCAAAAACGCCGCGCGCGGGAGGGTTCCATCACCCATGCCCCGCACGAATGCGTGGCGGGTATAGGCAGGCCAGGTTTCCCCGGCCGCCGCTCGCCACGCCTCAAATGAGGTGCCGTAGTTCATTGTGCCCCCAGATCGACCGCGATTTTCGATACTGGGCGGGTGCCCTCGACTAGGCCGCTTTTGGTCAGAAATTCCTCGAAGCGGATATAGCGGCCTTCGTCCAGCGCCTCAGGACGCAAGGCAAAGCGGGGTAGGGTGTCGACCCAAGCCTTTGCATTCAGCTCGTCGTCCAGCTCTTCCGCGTAGCTTTTGAAAACCTCCCAGCTTTCATCCGGGTTGTTGACGATGTATTGCGTGGCCAGCTCGGTGGCGCGCAGGAAGCGGCGCACCTTGTCCTTGTCCATCAGCTCGGGGTTGGCGACATAGATCAGCTCGTCATATGTCGGCACGCCTTCTTCTTCGACATAGAAGCATCGGCCTTCGACGCCTTCGATTTCCATCTGGTTCAGCTCAAAATTGCGATAGGCACCGATCACCGCATCGACCTGTCCGGACATGACCGACGGGCTGAGCGAGAAGTTGACGTTGATCATTTCGATCTCGTCCAGCGCGACACCGTGCTTGCCCAGCATGGCACTCAGCACCGCTTCTTCTACGCCGGCAACTGAGAACCCGATCTTGCCGCCCTTTAGCTGGCTGATCTCTTGAATCGGGCCGTCCTTTAGTGTCAGAAGACAGCTGAGCGGTGTCGCCACAAGTGTACCTACGCGCATCAGCGGCAGACCTTCGGCTACCTGTAGGTGCTGGTTTGGTTGGTAGCTCACGGCGATGTCACCCTGCCCAGCGGCCACCAGTTTGGGTGGGGCCGAGGGATCAGCAGGCGGCACAATCTCGACCTCAAGATTCTGGTCTGCGAAATAACCCTTTTGCTGCGCCACGATGATCGGACCGTGATCAGGGTTCACGAACCAATCCAGCAGCAGAGTCATCTTGTCTTGTGCCAGCGCCGGTGTAGCCATCAGCATCGCCGCTACGGTCAGAAAATGTTTCAATTCGGTTTCCTCGTTTCAGTTGTTGTCACCTAGGGCCAGAAGTTTGATTTCGGGCCCGTTTTTCGTGGAAATCCGCATCGCCACCTGCCAGGCCCGAAGACCGGAACGGCAGGCAAGGATGAGGCGTCTGTTGTTTTGCAAAAGGGGGTCACGCGGATCGATTTCATCGACACTGAGGCGCTGAGCCCCGGCCAGCTCCGGGCCAGTTTCATCTGCGGCGCGTAGGTCGATTACCAGATCGCCGGCCCGAAGCATCTCTTGCGCTATGAAGTCCGGCTCTGGTGCAGGATCCGGTGCGCCGTCAAAGCGAAAACCGCCAAAGCGCATGCTGGTGGCGTCATAGGTCACCAGACGCCCCATTGGCGTAAGGTCCCCGCTCAGCACCGCAACCGCGATCTGCGCTTGCAGACTGCCGATCACACCCACCGTCGGGCCAAGCACGCCATCGGCGTCGCAGGAACCCAGCCTTGCAGGCAGATCCGGGAACAGCGCGCGCAGACCCGGAGCCTTGTGGCAGAAGCCCCCAACATAGCCCTCCGAGCCCACAACGCTGGCGCTGATCAGCGGCAGATCGGCAGCAAGGCAAACATCCGAGGCCACATAGCTGGCGGCAAAACTGTCGGCGCAATCTAGCACCAGATCAACACCCTGACAAAGTTGCGGGGCATTGGCCGGATCAAAGCGGGTTTCGACCGGTTCGATCCGCACCTCATCATTCAGCGCCATCATTTCACGTGCTGCCACCTGCACTTTGGATTGCCCTATGTCGCGTTCACGGAACAGCGATTGGCGGTGCAGGTTCGACAGGCTGATCATATCATTATCAACCAAACGGATACGTCCCACACCGGCCCCGACCAGATATTGCAGCACTGGTGCGGCAAGCCCTCCTGCGCCAATCACCAGTACATGCCCGGTGCGCAGGTTTTCCTGCCCCGATGCGCCAAAGCCAGGTACAGCAATCTGGCGTGCATAGCGGCTCATGGGCAGATCCTTAGCCACTCGCGTACACGGGCTTCTGGGTCGTCCTTCAAGGTGATGTCGGTCACGGCGGACACGATGTCGGCCCCGGCGGCGAACGCACCCGGCGCGCGCTCGACCGACATGCCACCTATCGCCACAAGCGGAATAGGTCCGATCCGCGCCTTCCAGTCGGTCAGCTTTTCAACACCCTGCTGGTGCCACTTCATCTTCTTGAGGATGGTCGGATACACCGGCCCAAGCGCCACATAGTCAGGCCGCAAAGCCAGCGCACGCTTAAGCTCTGCTTCGTCATGGGTTGAGACGCCAAGTTTCAATCCAGCAGCCTGGATTGCATCAACATCAGCGGTATCCAGATCTTCCTGCCCCAGATGCACCCAGTCGCAGCCAAGCTCAATCGCCAGTTGCCAATAGTCATTGACCACCAACAGCGCGCTGTGGTCGCGGCACAAATCCCGCGCCTCCGCCAACTGCGCGCGCACCGCATCCAGGGGATGTTCCTTGATGCGCAGCTGCACCAACCGCACTCCGAGCGGCAGCATTCGGCGCAGCCATGAGATGTCATCGAATATCGGGTAGAACGACGGCAGCGTCACAGCATGGCCTTTCCGAAAACAGGTGTTGAGGGCGCGGCCATGTCGCGCGGTTCCATAGCATCGGCACCGAAGGCCAAGGCACCGGCTTCAACCGCGCGGGCAAACGCTTGGGCCATCGCCGCCGGATCACCTGCCTTAGCGACCGCCGTGTTCAGCAGCACCGCATCATAGCCGATTTCGATGGCCTGTGCCGCCTGTGATGGCAGGCCCAGCCCTGCATCAACCACAAGAGGCACCTCGGGAAAATGAGCCCGTACCGAGCGAAGGCCGTAAAGGTTGTTCAGCCCCAGTCCGGTGCCGATCGGCGCCCCCCAAGGCATCAACACACGACAGCCAGCCTCGATCAGTTTCTCACACAGCACCAAGTCTTCAGTGCAATAGGGGAAGACGTCGAACCCTTCGTCGGCGAGAATGCGCGCCGCCTCTGCAAGGCCGAACGGGTCGGGTTGCAGCGTGTCGGCATGGCCGATCACTTCCAGTTTGATCCAGTTGGTTTCAAACAACTCGCGCGCCATCTGCGCTGTGGTGACAGCTTCACGTACCGAGTGGCACCCGGCGGTGTTGGGCAACACCTCGACACCCAAATCACGGATCAGAGACCAGAAATCCTGCCCGGCCCTTTCACCACCCGCCTCGCGACGCAGCGACACCGTGGCAATGCCTGCGCCCGAACGTCGAAACGCATCGGCGAGCACTGCGGGCGACGGATACTGCGCGGTGCCCAACATCAGGCGCGACGCTATTTCCTTGCCGTAGAATTCCGGCATGTCAGCCCCCCTGCTGCGGCGAAACCAGCTCGATCCGGTCCCCATCGGAAAGCATGTGCGCCGCACGTGTTGATGCCGGAACGAACACCTCGTTCACCGCCGTGGCCAGTTTGTCATTGCCTTTGCCAAGTTCGATCAGAAGATCGGCAAGGCTGGGGCCCTTGGCCTCGGTGACCTCACCATTCACCATCAGTTTCATGTGGTTCTCCCCGGTGTTTCATACGCGCTTTTCGTGCCTTCGCAGTTCTCGTACCAAAGCGCGGGCTGCGTGCCGCAGGTCACCAGATCTGCCACCATCTCCGCCAACGCCGGAGCAAGCAGATAGCCATGCCGGAACAGCCCGTTCACCATGATGCGATCTTCGAAATGGCGGATGCGCGGCTGATTGTCCGCAAAGGCCGGGCGGGCATCGACGCCAATTTCCAGCAGCTCGGCCTCACCAAATGCCGGGTGCAGCGCATAGGCCGCATTCATTAGTTCCATCACGGATCGCAGGTTTGCGCGGGTGCGCTGCCCACTTTCGATCTGGGTTGCGCCCAACATGAATACGCCATCGCCGCGCGGTACGATGTAGAGCGGGAAACGAGGATGCAGCAGCCGCACGGGACGCGATAGCGACAGGTCCGGGCAGCGCACGATGAGCATCTCACCCTTTACCCCGCGCAAATCGCTCAGCCGATCCTGCGCGGCCAGACCACGGCAGTCGATGACCTGACCCAGCGTTTCGCTTGTGGTCAGAAACTCAACGCCCGAGGCCACCAGCTGCGCATGCAACCCGGTCAACATCGGGCGGGGATTGAGATGCGCTTCACTCGCGATGAACAACGCCTTGCCGAATTGCTCGGCCAGATGTGGCTCATGGAGGGCGATGCCCTCACGGTCCAGCCATTCCACACCTTCGGTGCGCCGTGCAAATGTCACCAGCTCGCTCTGATCCCGACCCAAAGCGACAACCATGGTACCGTTCCGGATCACATCCTGGCCGAACTGCGCCCCCTGCTTTTGCCACCAATCCGCTGCTTTGCGCCCGTGTTCCACAACGGGCTGTTCGGCGACTGCGCCCTCGCATTCCGGTGCCAACATGCCCCCGGCCCACCAGCTGCAGGAATGCGTATTCACGGGACCTGCCGGGTCGATCATCCGTACGGAAACACCGCGTGACACCAGCTCGGCTGCAACGCAAAGCCCGGCAACCCCGGCACCCAGTATGGTGACAGCGCTCATGCCCACATCTCGTGAAAATGATGTACCGGGCCATGGCCTTGTCCGATCTCCAACCCGTCGGCACGTTTTATTGCAGCGTGCAGCCAGCCATGCGCCCGCCGCACCGCAGTCTCAAGATCCATGCCCCGCGCAAGGCAGCCCGCAATTGCTGCGGAATAACTGCAGCCAGTACCATGCGTGTTGCGGGTCGCGATCCGCGGTGCCCCCAGCGTGACAACGAACCCTGACTTTGCCAGCACATCAAGGCACTCAATGCCATCGGCATGGCCGCCCTTGATTAGAACCGCCTTAGGACCTAGCGCTAGCAACGGCGCAACCAGTCCGGCACTGTCGCCCTTATGGGTTTGTCCCAGCAGCTTATCCGCCTCGGGCAGGTTCGGTGTCAGCAGGTCAGCGCGCGGCAGAAGATACCGCTTCAGCGCGGCAATCGCTTGATCTTCAAGCAGGGCGACCCCGGATTTCGCCACCATGACGGGGTCTAGGACGACAGGTCCGGAAAAACCTTCCGTTGCACGGGCCACTGTTTCAACCAATGATGGCGTGCCCAGCATTCCGATCTTGATGGCGTCTATGCGGATGTCGTCTAGGACCGCCTTGATCTGAGCCGCGACCACATTGTCGGGTACCGGATGTACTGCGGTCACGTCACAGGTATTCTGCGCGGTTATCGCGGTGACCACGCTGCAACCGAACACGCCCATTGCGCCGAATGATTTGAGATCCGCCTGAATTCCCGCGCCGCCCCCACTGTCGGAACCGGCAATCGTCAATGCAGTCGCAACCATGGCACATCCTTCGTTGTCATGGTCAGGATGTGCGTGGAAAGACCCAGAGCCTGCGAAGTGACACGAGTTGTGACACGGGGCGCCCGGTATGCCTGTTTCCTCCGCCGGTCCTAACCGGGTCAGGTTCAATGGGTTTGCATGTCTGCATCTCAGCCCCGAGGGGCACCCCAACAGATGGTTACCGATTATTGATGAGATCAGGTCTCGTCAACAGTTTTGTTGCACACCGTATGATGGGTGCGGCTTCGCTTTGAGCTTTGCAGTTAACTCGGGGTGTCGCCGGTGTCGCAAAATGGTGGTGTTTCCAGATGCTATGACCGGAAAACGGCACAATAAGACAGGGACATACAGCGCCGACATCGTGGTCGTTGACCCAGCCCCGCGATCCGAGATTGAAGGCAGAAACAGTTCTTTGAGGTCCTGTCACAAGTTCCCGTCCGCAGATGCACATAGTTGCAACGAATAAATTGCTATGGGCAAATTCAGGTCACAAGTCGGCTAAACGTTTCATTTCAGGGCGCTCAACTGCCTTGGCCAATTCGCACAGTTCGAAAATGCTCGTCTCAATGACGCGGTTCAGCCAAGATCTCGTGTGCAGGTCCAAACAACCCTCCAGGACAAATCGTCCAGCCGTAGAAAACCCGCGTTCGAAAGAATCCTTTTACAGGCCCGGACACCTTTGTGCCCATAAATGAGGCGATGGAATTCAATAACAATGGCTCGAATGCCCGACAGGTCCGCATTCCTCAAGAAATCCAGTTCCGCCCCCTCAATATCCATCACAAGAACCGTCGGAGCGAACTCTCGTTTCACCGCTTCGAAGTCCGCTTTAGCTACGCGCACTGATGTTGTTGATTCACCTTCATTATCAAAAACTGAAGACCCTAGATATGAAGCGTCAATATGAAACGGAATAGAGTCGGGATCCTTTGGATTGGCGCTTAGTATCGCATTCCGGACTTCGATCCGGTCTGAAAGCCCATTTAGGGCATGTAAACGACGGATGTGTGGAATTAGATTTGGATTGGCTTCAAAACTGAGAATAGCCTCTGGTTTGTTCTCGAGCGCGACAACACCACTCACGATACCCAGCCCGGCGCCCATTTCCAGAATACGATCCTCAGGTTGAACGACGCTCAAAGCGCCATCCATTTCCCAGCTTTCATAATTGTCCTGCTCGATCAGATTTATAATCGTTTCGTCCAGAAATGGCGATGAAGGTATCTTCAATCCACGGTACTGGATCGCAACATCAGGGTTCGTTTCGGTCATTCTTGCTCCATTCCAAGGATGAGCGGTCGGTAGAGCATGTTTTGCATAAGGTCAGACTATTTGCATCAAACATCATGTCGGTAATCTCGCATAGAGGTCCGACATATTCATCTTCAGAACATCGTTGAACCACTCAACCGACAAGTCAAACTCGTGGTCAGGATAATAGGAATCCAAACCCCGGAAAGGGCGGACCTGCACATCATCGAGAAGACCATGACCCCTTAGTCTTTCTTCGGTGTCCTTGTCGTATTTTCGGATAATGTCATGAAGCTCTTGAACAGCATTCAAAGAAGATGAATTTTTCAGGAATTGGACCTGTTCATAGCGGAAATCGTTGCTGCCCTTAGGTGATTCATATGTTCCCATATCATGATATCTCAGCAATTTGAGCATCCAGTGAATTTCGGTCAGTCCGTCAAAGTGACAAATGACCGATTGTTGAGAAACATGTCGCTTGATGTTGCCTCTCCACCGCTGTGGCGCATGAACACCTAACTTGATGTTCTTCCCCGTTCGGGTGGCGCTTTTTCCGAAACGATGCGCACAAAATCCTCTGTCGCTGTATTTGAGTCGTTCTTCTCCGAATAAGCTTCGGGCGACATAGCCGCGGGTGTGCTTAGGCTTCAGCATAAGACCACCAAAAAGTCCGGGTGTGGTGTCCTCGGTTGAAAACACACGCTCGCCATTAGGAATTGAAATCGTATCAACATCCGAGGGCAGGTCAGCAAGCTCTTGTGCAAAATCATCGGCTTGCAGATACTCGTCCGCATCGAGGAAAAGCATCCAATCGACTTTTGCTTCTCGATAGGCTTTTGTCGCTATCAGCCTTTGGCGTCTGAAACTGTTTTCTGGATAAGCACAGTCCCAGTTTCTTCGAAAAAACGTGTCATCCATCACTTCAACGCGACAGTTCGGTATCTGAGCCAGAAGTTGCCGCGCTTTCGGATCATTACCATCCAGAAAGATAAAGATCTCTTGCGCGCCGAGTGACGCATAATAGGAAGCAAATATAGCCACCAGCTCTGGCGGCTCTTTGACCATGGTAACGACACCCCAGGTGGCCATCTTCAAAGGAGTCCTGTGTTTGGGAAGAGCCAAATTCGCTGATTGCACGTCTTTAGAGTCACCGGCTTCCTCTATTGCCCAGTAAGTCTGGATTTGTGGCAACCTTGATCGGTGAATTTTCCGCCTTAAGCAAGAGCATCCTGAGGTCTTATTGGACGATCCGATTTAAGACAGTTTGGGTGATCTTGCGACCTTTGTCGGGGAGGACTGAGAAAACTGGACCAAAGTTGAGGTAACCAAACAATTACCGCTTATTGCGAGCCCCTAAAGTTTGATCGTTACCGCTCGTTCTTTTTCGCGAAACACAAAGGTGCGAGAATTCTGACTAACGGACCTGCGCTACAGACAGTTCATATTGGACGGTTGGGTCACTATCACAATTGCGCTTGTATCGGGATCATTAAACCAGTGGATCGAATACCGGAGCCATGCTAATGCGGAGCAAGCGAAAAATATAACGGGCATTGATCCAGCATGGAAATTTCTCCAGTAATTTCATCGTTTTGGCATGGATCCAGTCTGACTTTTTTCGAGCAACTCTGCCTCAAAAGCTTTGTGGATCACGGCCATAAGGTCAAGTTGTACTCTTTGAATGAAATCACGAATACGCCACCGGGCGTTGAAAATGCGGATGCACGTATTTTCTTACCTGACCACCTGAAAATATGGCGAAACGAAAAGCGAAACAGCGCTTATGCCCCGTTGTCGGATTTTTTCAGGATCAACATGCTTCGGGAATCCGACGAAATCTGGATGGATTGCGATATGTTGTGTATGCAGCCGATCCCCGACATTCCGTATATTTTCGCAAAAGAGAAACGCTATTATAACAATGCGGCTCTCCGGCTGCCGCACAGTTCTCCAACATTGCAGGGTATGCATGACTTTATGAACGGGTCTGAGATCGTGATCCCCAATGACTGGCCGTGGAAAAAAAATATTGATGTTTCCATCGGCAAGTCCAATGAAGACGGCTCTTTCTCGGTACCGTTGGAAAACCTGTCGCAGCTGCCATTTTATACGTTCGGGCCTCAGGCTATCTCTTATTTTTTGGGCAAAAACGGTGAAGTTAAACACGCCCTGCCACCCGAGTCATTCTATTCCCAAGAACCTACGGCCATGCGCTTGAATTATTTCCGGCCGCGGTTTTCCCGCATATCGCTCGATGAAAACGCGTTGGGGGTTCATCACATTGGCGGCTCAAGCATGCGCAAGAAATACAATATGGATGGTGGGTTTCCTTTGCCGCATCCCAACAGCCAGGTCGCCAAGCTATGCAAGAAACATGACATCGATCCCTCTAAGGCGATGCCACAGGATGTGCTGAAGTCTGTTGACCAAGATTAAAGTGTCTGGGCAAGTCAAAAGCGCCAGTCTGTGTCCAAGTTTCGGACGATCGCAATCAATAACACTAGGGTTCATCTGCTAACATCGTAGTGCCAAGTTGTATGGCGGACGGTTTCCCAACCGGCCATTGCATTGAGTACAACGGACAACAACTTGGCAATCAAAGTAATGGCGGTCGCTGCAGGCAAGGATGATAAACTGCGACACTGTCAACATATTCGATTGTCTTCCTACGGATAGAGCCTTTACTTTTTCTGGCGTAGAAATTTCACTACGATTACTTGCAGCGGCGCAGGTACGGCCATATCAGAATACTGGGGTGAATAAGGCCGAATGTTATGAAGCCCGAACACAGATCTTGGATTAATCTGGGGTCCAGTTTATGGGATAGGCGAATGTCAAAGAAGCTGGCTACAGATCACAAGGATATTCGCCGATCATCTATCCCGGCCTTTAACACCAGAAGACCGACTAAAAGCATGTCTTTGTCGACCCGGTCGCTCTGACCGGGTGTGAACAAAGATGTCTACGCTTAACGATAATGATCTGAACCAACCTCCTCAGCCTGATCAAGGATGGTCACGTGAACTTGTTGCACTTGAGCGGGCTATTGTGGTTCCGCCCGCAGTCTCCGATACGGTGCAGGAAGCCGGTGTTCTGACTGAAGACCGGGAATATTGCGCGCATGGGGCGCTTTGGCGGGGAAAGCGTGCCATGACCACCCAACCGGTATCGCCAACAGACCCTTTGCCGCAATTGTCGGGTCGCTGGCTTTATGCCGGGCTGTTATGGGTACACTTTGGTCATTTCCTTGCTGAAAGCACCGCACGTCTTTGGCCGCTGCCGGCAATCGCGAAGGATATTGATGGGGTCCTCTTTACCCCCAAGCGACCCGCCAATGGGGGTGAAACACGCCCTATGCAGCATAATTTTTTTGCGCTTCTGGGTATTGATCTGCCAATCAAAGTGGTGACCGAGCCAACTCAGGTAGAACATCTGCAGGTGCCCGGTCAGGGGTTTGGGCTGGGCCCGATTGTGGCGGGAACGCCTGAATATCGTGCCTTGATCCATCAAAATTTTGGCGCCGACGTTCCCCCTGATGGGCCGGAGCGGCTTTATATCTCGCGCGCGGGTCTTGGAATACGGCGGGGTGGCGTTATCGGAGAAGAGTTTCTCGAAGAGAATTTGCGCCAGAACGGTTACGAGATTTTCTATCCGGAACAACACCCGATGGAAAAGCAGATCGCGCGTTACAAAGCCGCCCGTCAGATCGTTGCACTAGACGGGTCGGCACTGCATCTTTTTGCTCTGGTAGGCCGTCCAGATCAGCAGGTTGCAATGATCCCGCGCCGCACTTCTTCGGTGCATCACAATATCTCGGCTCAGCTAGCGGCCTTTTGCGGGCAAGAGCCTTTAGTCGCCAATGCCATTCGCACTGATTGGGTATTGGCTTCGCGCGGTCGCCCCAACCGCCATTCACTTGGAGAGCTTGACATGTCCAGATTGCATAAAATGCTTGCCGATGCAGGATTTGTCTCACCTGATCTGGCCTGGGAAGAAATGTTCTGGCGGCAGCGGCGGCGAACCATCCGAAAACTGGAAAAAGCCCTTGGCGACCAGCTGGTTCCCATCCATCAAGAGCCCGCTGACTAATGCAGCTAATCCTGGATATACGCGACACAGCTCGGGATCAGGCGCACCAAGCCAATGGGGTTGCGTCTGTTTTGAGTATCGATAATGCGGATTTGCAGCAGCAACTGGTTACGTTTGCGCAGATTACACGGCGAAGACGTGCAAAGGCCGAGCCGCCCGATTTTTTGCCCGCACTCGCCAGTGCGATTGCTAATGAGCGACCGCGGTTCATGCTTTTGGCCATGCCAGGGCTAGCAGAAAACCTCACCACGGAAGTCTCTGTTGGTCGAGTCCACGAAGTTTTGGGGCAATTGGCGGCCGACATCCTGATTTTGACTGATCTTGATTCAGGATCTGATCGCGCCAGAATTTGGGCCACACAATTTGGTGCCGATGCGATAGTTAACCGGATTGAATGGCCAGATGATCTGACTGCGCAGCCTCCTGCATTCTCTACCCTGGCCTCCTCTGCAAAAGAAGAATCCACTCCAAAAGAAGTGCTGCCATTTGCCCGTCGCTTCTTGCCGCGCAATGACCTGACAAGTTTTGACGAAAGTCGACCCATGGGTGACACGGTGCCGGTGGACCTCAGGCCGCCAGAGGGTACCAGCGGCACGGTGCTGATCGGTTGCATGAAAAACGAAGGCCCTTTCCTATTGGAATGGATTGCATACCACCAATCGATCGGTGTGCATCACTTTGTTATCTATACCAATGGCTGCGAGGATGGCACGGATCTGATGCTGGATGCGCTGGCCAAAACCGGTCTGGTCACGCATGTCGACAACAACAAATGGAAGGGCAATTCCCCGCAACAGTGGGCTCTGAACCAGTCTGCAAAGCTCAAGGTGGTCAAACGTGCCGATTGGGTTATCCATATTGATGTGGATGAGTTTATCAACATCCGCTTTGGTAACGGGACACTGCCGGAACTTTATAAGCGCCTGCCCGAGGGGGTCAGCAATATTGCCATGACCTGGCGGCAATTTGGGTCGGCCGGGATAAAGACCTACGAGGACAGGCCGGTCATTGCGCAATTTGACCGATGCGCTCCGTCATATCTGCCCAAACCGCATACCGCTTGGGGCTTCAAGACCGCCACCAGGAATATTCGTGCCTATCGTAAACTAAGCTGTCACCGGCCAAATAAGCTGAAAGAAGCAAAAGCCGAACAGGTGCTATGGGTCAATGGATCGGGTCAGGATATCACGCACAAAGTGGCAAAGAATGGCTGGAGGTCCGATATCAAGACCATCGGCTATGAGCTGGTCCAGCTAAACCACTACGCACTAAGATCTGCGCAGTCTTTCTTGGTCAAGCGCCAGCGTGGACGGGCCCTGCATGTGGATCGCACTGTCGGGCGCAACTATTGGATACGGATGGATTGGAACCAGTATCAGGACGTCACTATCCAACGCAACCTGGCCAGATTGTCAGTGGCGATGGAAGCGTTGCTAGCCATTCCCCAGATTGCGCAGCTACACGAAAAAGCTGTTGCCTGGCACCAAGCTAAGATTGAGTTTTTGATGGATGAGCCCGAGTTTCGCGACCTTTATGACGAGATCACCGGCATCGAACTTGAGGATTTGCAACGGATCCGCGCCATCATAGATGCGGATATGCATAGCTGACTTGTCGTGCCGCGATGAACCGATTCTTAGAACGGCCCGGCTGTCGCAGATAGCGTGCGGCTTGATATTCATTCGCCAACTAAAAGACCGCCGATGACCAAAAGTTGGCGAATAACCCTTCAAAGTCTTAGCGAGAGACATGACATGCCGCCATCCAGCTTGGCGCAATCGGTGTTGTCAATTTCTACGATCTCAAACCCTTCACGATCCAACATGTCTGCTGTGCGCGAGAAGCCTGCGGCCATCAGCACCAGATTGTTGAAGCGGATCGCGTTGGCAGCAGCTTCTTCCCCATCAGCAACATGAAGCACTCGGTAGCCCTCAAAGCAGCCTGATGCATCAAGTCTTCGGGTAGACAGGATTGTTTCGGCATCCATCAGTGAACAATCTGTCTTAAAGTGCAATACGCCTTCCGGTGTAAACACTTCGCGCAGTTTGTGGCCCCACGCGGAGGTGATTTTAGACAGCTCGGCGACACCTTCAGCGTCAGTGCGGTCTGATCTGCCCACCAAAATTTCGCGACCGGTTACAAGAATATCTCCGCCCTCGATATGGCCGGGGCCGTTGATTTCCAGAACCGTCTCGTAGCAAGCGCGAAGATTTGGCGCCATTTCTGCCACCTCACCCATCCGCGATGGTGCGCCTGGCCGCATCAGCACAGCGCCTTGCGGCAGGCAAAGGGCCGTATCCTCGACAAACTGCGCGTCGGGGAACGCGTCGAGGGGATCAAGTTCGATTACTTCAGCCCCGGTGCTTTTCAGTGCAGCCACGTAATCCTTATGTGCCGCCATCATCCCTTCGAAATCGGGGTTTCCAATATCCTTTGCACGCAAACCGCCGGCAATGGTCGCAGCCGGGCGGCGGGTGATTGCGCGGGAGAACTCAAAGGTCGGGTCTGACATGTTTCAATCTTTCTGAGGTTCACATTTCGGAGCGATGACTTCGATCATTGCAGGCCCATCTAAAGCGACAGTTTCGCGCAACGCCTGCGCGACAGCCTGTGGTTCGGCCGGAACCTTGGTGAATGGAATGCCAAAAGACTTGGCTGATGCAGAAAAATTCGGGGGCGAAGGATCACAACCTATGACGGTCACACCCACATCCCGCATCGACGCGGCAATTTCCTGGTATCCATGATTGTTCCAGATCACGAAGGTGACCGGCAGGTTTTCATCTGCTGCGGCCATGATTTCAGGCAATGAAAACTGTGCACCTCCATCGCCGACAATGCAGATCGCCCTTGCAGTCGGATCGGCGATCGACGCGCCGATGGCAGCGGGTATCCCGTAGCCGAGCGCGCCATATCCCGTTGCAGCGTTGAACCAACCCCCGGCCCGGTCGTGGTCATAGAAAAGATTGCCGGCATAAATTGGTTGGGTAGAGTCTCCGACCATCAATGCATTCGGAACTTCTGAGCGAATGGCATTCAGGATTTCGACCTGATGGCGATAGTCCGGACCAATTTCCTCCCAGGCGGCGCGGCGTGTTTTGCTGGCGCGTTCGGCACCGTCGTCTTGCTTTGCCTCATTGGACAATGCCCCAAACAGCGCCGGTACAACCAAATTAACGTCACCTTGAATGGTTAGCGCTGCCTCATGTCGCGCCAGTTGATGGCTGCAGCGATCCACCCGGATCAGGCCTGACCTTCCTGCTATTTGCTCGGTGGCGTACATGTCATAGTCGGTTGGCCCCAATTCGGTTCCCAAAGCCAGAACGCAATCAGCGCTTTCTATCAGCTCGCGTACTGCTTTGAGGCTCGGGCTGGCAGGAACGGTCAGTGGATGTCCGTGCATCAGGCCCCGTGCGTTGACGGTTTGCACGACGGGGGCATCGAGGGTTTCAGCCAATGTCTGTAAATCGGTTTCCGCTTTTTTTGCGCCACCGCCCGCCAGAATGACAACTCGATTTGCTTGAGCCAGTTGCCTTGCCGCTTGTGAGATTAAATCTGGATTGGCCGGGGGTGCTGGATCGAGCGTCTCGACTGGTGTTTTTTGATATTTTTCTGCTGCTACATCCAACGGGACCTCTATATGCACCGGCCCTGGGCGACCGTTGGTAAGGTCGTGAAAAACACGGTCCAAGACCGGGTCCAGAGCGTTGGAGTCGGGAACTTGTTCTGACACCAACGCAACTGTTCTGGCCAGCCCCAGTTGGTCTGGCAATTCATGCAGATGTCCCAAGCCCTTGCCAAGTGAAGCGGTTTTATTGACACCAGAGACCACCAACATCGGAATTGAATCAGCGCGCGCCTGCGCCATCGGTGTCAAGGTGTTGGTCAATCCGGGGCCGGTGATCACAAAGGTCACACCCGGTTTCCCCGAAACACGCGCGTAGCCATCAGCCATGAAACCAGCACCCTGTTCATGCCTGGGCGTGATATGACGAATGCCCGAAGCCGCAAGACCGCGGTAAAGTTCTACCGTGTGAACGCCCGGAATTCCAAAGACGCAGGTCACATCTCTTTGGCGAAGCTTGGCAACCAAAGCTTCACCGATTGTCATTCCGCTCATGCAACCTCGCGTGATTTGCTGTTGGCGTGATCAATGATGCGAGAAACCGCTGTGGCAAAATCGGCGTCACTAATCGTCAGCGCGACCCGGACCCAGTCTTTCAGGCCGTCGCCAAAGGCGGACCCTGGCATGACAGCCACCCCGGCCTGTAACAGATCCCACGCATAAGCTTCACCATCAAACCCGGTGGCAGAAACGTTGATGAGGGCGAACATTCCCGCCTCTGGGCGATGAACCGTCAGATCCGTTTCTGCTTCAAGACGATCAGCCAGCAGGGTGGCGTGGCCAGAGAAGCGAGCGGCCATGCCGGGGGCAACCTCGGACCCGCCGCGGATTGCCTTTTCGGTCATGTCCGCGATGAAGGGCTGATTGCCAAAGAGCATTGTTTCGGAATACGGCAGCAGCGCTTCACAAAACGCTGCTGGTCCGACACACCAACCGCTACGAAACCCTGGGGCAGCATGTGATTTCGAGATGGATGATACACCTATGACCCGATCCGCCAGTTTCGGGTCTGCCAATGGTGAAGCAAATTCGGCCTCGTCAAAGATCAGTTCTTCATAGACCTCGTCCGAGATGATCCATAAATCGTGCGCCATGGCGAGCTGCCCGATTTCGGCAATTTCCGTGGTAGTCAGAATTGCACCTGTCGGGTTGTGTGGCGTTGTCAGAAGAATGGCGCGGCTGCGTGGAGTGATGCGTGCAGCAATATCTTCAGCTTGCATGCGAAACCCGTGCTCTGGCCGAAGCGGCACAGGCACCATATCCGCCCCGGATGCACGCACGACTCCTTCGTATGTCGCGTACATCGGATCACCAACCAAAACTTCGTCTCCGGCCTCTGCAATCCCGGACATCACTGCGAAAAGGGCGGTTTGCGTCCCGGGAAAGCACAAAAAGTTCTCGGGTCCGAAGGGCCGCCCACGAGAGGCTGAATAGCGAGCAGCAAGCGCGTCAAGCAGTCCGGCTTCACCGCGCCCGTTGGAATACCCTGTCCGTTGTGCCCGCAAGGAGGTTACGGTGGCTTCTACCAATGCGGCTGGCACGGGCACATCCGGTTCTCCAATCGTCATTTCGACGATATCCGCTCCGGCTTTGATAAGGTCACGTGCTTTCAGGTGTACACCCCATTTGGCACCACCCAACCCCGCTAAACGCTCAGTCACAGATGTTGTCTTCATGGCTGCTCCGCCTCTTTGTTTAATGGTATCCTCAGGATGGCGCTCACGGAGTCCAAGCCGATCCGCGCCAGTTGCCCTTCGGAAAACGCGTCCGGAAGCGCACCGCCTTCCAGCCAAAGGCCGTCGATTACCGCGTTGCAAGCAATGGCCAGTTGCGTTGCCTCCGTTGCAGTAACTGAACGTCCGGTTTCCAGCAATGCGGCGACGATCAGCTCCTCGAGGTGACCCCGGAAATAGTTATAGGTCTGCTGGTGAATGCGCTGCATTTTTGAATCATGTTGCACCTTGTTAAGAAAGCTGGCCCACAACGCCACGGCGCTTGGATCAACGATTGGTGGTCGTAGCGACGCGTCAACGAAGTTGGTCAACTGAGATACCGCGCTTCCCATTCCTGACGAAGCTGCTGTCTGATCGGTTAGCGTATTCATGTGGTGCTCATACGCCGCCTGAACCAACTCTTCTTTTGAAGAGAAATAATGACGGATCAACCCTTGGGTCACGTTCGCGCGGGCTGCAATCTCACGCACCGTGGCACCGCGGACGCCCATCTCGGCGATCAGGTCCAAAGTCGCCAATATCAGCGCCTCGCGCCGAAACTCAGCAGACTCACGTTTAAATTTGCGGCTGTCGTCCTGCACGTCAGTGTCATCCATGGCATGGAGTTATTATACACTTGCATAATTGCGAGATTCGAGGCTTACTGCAAGCTGAAATCAGAAGATTGTTGGATATGGACACAGCCGAAGCAGCATCACCCACACCCGAAGCCACTGCGTCCATTGAGGCGATAAAGATTGAGGACCTGCACAAATCCTTTGGTGCGCTAGAGGTCCTGAAGGGTGTTTCCCTGACTGCCAACAAGGGGGACGTTGTCGCAATCATCGGGGGGTCAGGCTCGGGCAAATCCACCATGCTACGCTGTATCAACTTCTTGGAAACGCCGAGCTCGGGAAAAATCACCATAGGCGGTGAATTGGTTGAAATGCACGCCGATGGTAACCCCGCGAACCGCCGCCAGATCGAGCGTATCCGAACGCGGCTGGCAATGGTTTTTCAGCAGTTCAATCTGTGGACGCATCGCACGCTTCTGGAGAACGTGATCGAAGTGCCGATACATGTCCTAAAGGTGCCAAAGGCAGAGGCTATCTCGCGGGCGCACGACCTGTTGAAAAGGGTAGGGCTTGGTGACAAGGCCGACACCTTTCCGGCCTATCTATCTGGCGGTCAGCAACAACGCGCCGCCATTGCCCGTGCGCTTGCCGTAGATCCTTCGGTGATGCTTTTCGATGAGCCCACATCGGCGCTGGACCCCGAGTTGGTCGGCGAAGTTTTGAACGTGATCCGTGATCTCGCTGGTGAAGGACGCACCATGCTGCTCGTCACCCATGAAATGAAATTTGCGCGCGAAGTTGCCAGCCACGTTGTCTATCTTTTCGAAGGCCGCATTGAAGAGCAGGGTCCACCTGCCGAGGTCTTCGGTAATCCAAAATCAGAGCGGTTGAGGCAGTTCCTCAGCTCGGTCGCCTGATTCAGTCAAAACAAACTAATGAACCAAAAGGGAGTAACAAAATGAACCTTAAGAAACTGCTTGCGTCCGGAGTTGCCGCCGCCATCCTTTCAGTTGGTGTCGCCAGTGCCGAAGAGGTCAAGATCGGTATCGCGGCTGAACCTTATCCACCATTCGCTTCGCTTGACAGCTCAGGCAACTGGGTTGGATGGGAGATCGATGTTATCAATGCTGTCTGTGCCGCTGCCGAACTGGACTGTGTTATAACGCCTGTAGCCTGGGATGGTATCATCCCATCGCTGACCGGGCAGCAAATCGACGCCATCATGGCCTCAATGTCGATCACCGAGGAGCGGCTGAAAACCATTGATTTCAGCGATCCTTACTACAACACACCCGCTGTAATCGTTGCGGACAAATCGATGGATATCGAAGCGACACCCGAGTCGCTGGCGGGTAAAGTTGTCGGCATCCAGGCTTCGACCATCCACCAGGCCTATGCGCAGGAATATTTCAAGGATGCTGAACTGCGGGTTTATCAGACACAGGATGAGGCCAATCAGGACCTGTTCGCAGGCCGTATTGATGCAACTCAAGCAGACAGCATCGCAATGGCCGACTTTGTAAACTCGGATGCGGGCGCCTGCTGCGAAATCAAAGGCGCCGTTGCTGATGATCCCGCTATTCTGGGACGCGGCGTTGGGGCTGGCGTGCGCAAAGGGCAAGATGACCTGCGTGAGGCGCTGAACAAAGGCATCGCCGCAATTCTTGCCGATGGCACGCACGAGAAGATCACATCGAACTATTTCTCGGCCAGCATTTACTAAGCCGCTGCCGTGAACGGACTGTTGGATTCACTTGGATTGGCGCAGAGCGCAGAGCTTTTGTCGCTCTCGCCGCCGGGATGGGGGGCCAATCTGCTGCGCGGATTGTCCCACTCATTGCAGATCGCTTTCGGCGCTTATGCCCTCGGTCTCGTGATCGGATTGTTCGGAGCTTATGGCAAACTCTATGGCGGGAAGGTCACGCGCGATCTTCTCGCCATCTACACGACGGTGATCCGGGCTGTGCCCGAGCTGGTCCTGATCCTGATCCTGTATTACGTGGGATCTGACATCATAAACAAAATCTCCGCCGCAATGGGCGGGGGTCGGGTTGAGGTCAGTGGTGTTGGCGCAGGCATATGGGTGCTGGGTGTGGTCCAGGGCGCTTACGCGACCGAGATTTTGCGCGGCGCTATTCAGGCGGTTCCGCCCGGTCAGATCGAAGCGGCCAAGTCCTACGGTATGCCCGCCTTAATGACCATGCGCCGCGTGACAATCCCGGCCATGATGAGCTTCGCCGTGCCAGGTCTTGCCAACCTGTGGTTGATTGCAACCAAAGATACCGCGTTGCTCGCTGTTGTGGGATTTAATGAACTGACACTGGAAACCCGCCAGGCTGCAAGCAGCACACGCGCCTATTTTACTTTCTTTCTGGCAGCGGGTTTTCTTTATCTCATGGTAACGCTGTGTTCGGGCGGCATCTTCGCTCGGATTGAGAAATGGGCGCGTCGCGGCCAACCCTCCCTTAAAGGAGGGGGCAGATGATTGATTTCAGATCGTTGATGCAACCACATCGCATTGTGATGATGCTGATATTCGCTGGAATCGTTGTCTGGTGCGCCGTCTCTCTTCAGTGGGACTGGATCCCGAATTATGCGCCGCTCGCCCTTCAGGGCATTTGGACGACAATCTGGCTGTTGGTGGTCACCGTAGTTTTGGGTTTCCTACTCGCCGTTCCTCTTGGATTGGCACAGGCGGTAGGGCCTTGGTATCTTGCCGCCCCGGCCAAGGCATTTTGCACTATCATCCGCGGCACACCGCTGCTGCTGCAACTCTGGTTATTGTATTATGGGCTTGGGTCTTTGTTTCCGCAGTTCCCCTGGATACGCTCTTCCGAGTTGTGGCCCTATTTGCGGCAGGCCTGGCCTTATGCAGTGCTGGCGCTGACGTTGTCCTATGCCGGCTACGAAGGAGAGGTGATGCGCGGTGCCTTCAAAGGGGTCGCCAAGGGTCAGCTTGAGGCAGCCAAGGCATTTGGCATGCCACGTTTCACCATGTTTCGCCGTATCTGGTTGCCGCAAGCTATCCGCAACGTCCTGCCGACATTGGGCGGTGAAACCATATTGCAACTCAAAGCAACTCCATTGGTTGCGACCATCACTGTCGTCGACATTTACGCAGTGTCTTCACGTGTGCGCTCCGACACTTTCATTATTTACGAGCCACTCATCCTTTTGGCCGTTTTTTATATTTTCGTTGCGGGCGTGATTGCATTTGGCTTCCACTGGCTGGAAGTAAAGGTTCTTGGGACTGGAAACCGCAATGGCGGTATCAGTTAGTATTGCCAGCAGCGGATGGGGATCCATGTGCTGAAAGTCGGCTCCGACAAATGCTTCGAGCTCAAAGCACTCTGTGCTGCAACTTGCGTTCAGGTTAGCTGAGTTCTGATGGCTGACATCAATATCGGGCCATACTGGAATGGTGCGCAATTATATCTCTGCGCACCAATCCCGGCCGGTTCCGTTCACAGCTCTACAACAACTTTTCCGACCGCCGCTCCGTTTGTCAGGTGCTCATAGGCTGCATCGACATTGGTCCACCCAAACCTCTGTTCGTCAACAATTGGTTTGAGTTGGCCCGCGTCCGCCATTTCCGCCAGAGTTTTCAGGATGTCACCATGGGATTGACGCCCGACATCATGCATCATCGGGATCAGCATGAAGACGACGTGCAGAGACAGACCTTTGAAATGCACAGGTGTCAGATCAATCTCGACCATCGCGACGGTTGAGGCGACTTGGCCATTGAGCTTGGCCGCTTCGAACGAGTTCGTCATGTTAGGCCCACCCACGCTATCAAACACCACATCGAAGCCCACGCCATCAGTGTGTTCGGCCACGTAGTCCTCGACCTTTTGGGTTGTGAAATCCAACGGGCGCGCACCGAGACCCTCGATGAGGGCTAACTGATCCGCTCCGCGACCTGTTGCCGACACGGTTGCGCCAAGGTGGCGCGCAACTTGAACGGCAACATGACCAACGCCACCGGCACCGCCTTGAACCAGAACGGTCTGCCCTTCGCCGACACCGGCGCGCGTCAATCCTTCGTAGGCGGTGATGCCTACGAGAGGCAGCGCCGCGGCTTCTCGCATGCTCAGCGTCTTGGGTTTGTGTGCAATCAGGCGGGCATCCGCATTGATGTACTCGGCTAGCGAACCAGGGAGGTCCATCATACCACCGGCGCAGCCATACACCTCATCGCCTATGGAAAAACCTGTAACACCTTCGCCAACGGCTGTGATTGTGCCAGCAAAATCCATGCCAAGGACCGCGGGCAAATTGGGGGACAGAGGTAGATCCGCGCCCATGCTTCGGATCATTGTATCGACGGTATTGACGCTGGTCGCGGCCACTTTGACGACTACATGCCCAGACGTTGCGACCGGTTCGGGCATTTCTACAAGCTCGAACGGAGCATCGGGTCCGTAGTCGTTCAGAACCATTGCTTTCATTGGGATATTCCTTTTTTTGACGAAGTGTCAGGCGCGGCTTTGAACAGCGCACGCCTGACGTGATCATTGTGTTGGAGGACGGATCAGTTGATATCCTGAACCTGCATAACCAGATCGCCCCACTTGCGCTGGTTTTCGATGTCGTGTTCCAGACCCTGTTCATCCGCGATGGTGAACCGTTTGACCGCCGGGGTTTTGCTTGTGGCCTGATACAGCCAATAGGCTTCGGCCTTCAGCGCTTCATCAATTGGTTTGTCAATGGATTCATAGACCATCTGCTTGCAGGCATTGATCGACTCTGCCGGGAATTTTGCGATCCGCTCGGCGAGCGCTGTCACATACGGGCCAATCTCATCTGGCTCCAAAGCCTTGTTTATGGTGCCCAGACGTTCTGCATCATCCGCATCGTAGTCTTGTGCGCTCAGGATGATCTCAAGCGCTTTTCCAAGGCCGGTTTGACGTGCCATGCGCGAAGCACCGCCGCCGCAAGGCAGGATGCCCATTCCAACTTCCATCTGCATGAACTTGTACTTACCCCGCGCCGCAAATCGCATGTCGAGCGCCAACGCCAACTCGTGTCCGCCACCACGTGCGAACCCTTCCAGCTTTGCGATGGTGGCTTGTGGCACCTTGCTGATCCGCTCGCAGACCGATTGAAGGTCCAAAAGCTGTGCGTCCTCGCGGGATACGGCCTCAGTCGACATATCCTTGAGCAGCTCGGTATCGTAGTGGCAGACCCAGATTTCCGGGTTGGCGGATTGAAAGATCACGACCTTGGTTTCGCGGTCTCGCTCTAGCCGCATGGCCAGACTGTTGAGGTCGGCCAGCATTTCCTGGCCTTGCACGTTTACGGTGCCAAAGTTGAATGTGACTGTTGCGATGCCGTTTTCAACAGCAACGTCAAAGGTTTGAAAGTTCTCATATTTCATCAGACAGTCCTTTCTTGGGCCTCGACGCGGCACGCGCGAGGGGTAAGGGAGGTTAAAGTTGGAAGCGCGTCTGGATTTAGTGCAGCGCGGGTCAGTTGGTCTGGTTAATCAAACCTCTGATCGAGTTCATGACGTCGGCAACATGTGCTTTGTCTAGTGCTGCGGCATGTGGATTCGCGAAGGCACCGCTGTCATTGTCAAAATAGGCACCTGACGCATCAGCGAACCGATCACCCAATGCTGCGTCAATCAGGATATCAGCGCCGATGTTCATATCGTTCCCGGCTAGGCCGAATCCTTCTTTCACCATCTTTGAGGCCAACAGCGATCCCGGATTTACCGCGACCATGACGGGTGCATCGGGCAGAGATTTGGCCCATTCCCGGGTCCAGATGGTGATCGCCAGCTTGCTTTGCGCATAAGCCTCCATATCAGCCAGCGGAACACTGCCCTCCAGTGCATTTATATTCACCGGGGCCTGCGCTGCCGATGACAGGTTCACGACGCGCCCGTCGGCGGGAATGATGGGCATCAGCAATTCTGTGAGCAAATAGGGTGCGAGTGTGTTGACGACAAAGCGGATGTCCTGCCCATTCGCAAGCACAGTTTGCGGAGCTTTCAGCACACCTGCATTGTTGATTAACACGTCCAGTTTGTCATGTTTGGCCTTTACGCTTTCAGCCAGTTCTCGCACTGCGGACAGATCGCTCAAATCAGCGGTATAAGTTTCGACATAGCCGCCGACGTCGGTGGCAGCGCTGTCCAATTTGGAGGTACTGCGTCCATGCAGAAGTACTTTGTGTCCATCGGCGGCCAGCTTCTTTGCCGTGAGCAAACCAATGCCGTCGGTTGAACCTGTAATGAGTATAGTCTTGGTCATTGATCTGATCCTTTAGGAAAAGTCGGGCAGTACGGTATCTGCCAAGTGTTCGAGGGTCGTATCGATGGGCGCTTGATTGAACCGTAGGTTCAGTGCAACGTGATTGACCCCAAGCGTTTCTATTTCACGTAGATAGCTACGCAGGAAATCGGTGCCAGACTGAAACCCAAGATGGATCGGGCGCGGTGGTGCGGCGTGATCGGCAACGACATCGATATACAGGGATTGCATGACAGGCTTGTCTGGCTGGCCCGCTTCCTTCCCGCGCCTCCGATAGTCCGCAATAACCTGCCTTTGAGCAGTCGCATTGCGCGGATAGGTCATCCAACCATCGCCGTTCTGCGCCACCCAATCGGGGGATTGCTGGCTACCACCCGTAATAATCATCGGCAGGCGGGTCCCATGCGGCTTTGGCAGCAGGTCAATCCCGCCAGACAGCGTACCCTGCGCACTTTCACGCTCGGGATAGTCCAATCCAACGGCGCGGATGTAGTCAAAGCTGTCGCGGAAACGTGCCCCGCGGTCATCATAGCTCTGGTTCATAGCCGGATACTCCTCAGGCCGGTCCCCGGAGGCTACACCCAAGAGCAACCGTCCGCCCGAGAGCACATCCGCGCTCGCCGCCGCCTTGGCTACATGAGCGGGGTGACGCAATGGCAGGATCACGCTCGCCGTTCCAAGGGCAATTCGGTCCGTCACCGCAGCAAGCGCACCCAGATAGACAAATGGATCGAAAATCTGTCCTGCATCACCAAAGCTTGGAACGTTAAATGGCACGTCGCGCAGCCAAAGTGATGCAAACCCGAGGTTCTCCGCTTTCCGAGCCGCTTCCAGATGATCCCGAAGCGTCGGCTCTGCACCGACTGCATATGCTTCGAGCGGCAACACAAGGCCAACGCTTAGCCGTCCCGGTCGAAATACCCGGTTATAGGCCACGTTGATTTGGGCAAAATCAGCAGGCTGCATTTTATCCAACATGTCCGGCTCTCCTTTAATAGCGCACCAAGGTGCGGCTCTCGATGCTTTTGCGAATGGTGTTGACGTTTGAATCTTCGACCATATCAAGCGCACTATGCGCGATCGACGGAGCACCTCGATTGTCATAGATGTTGAAGATCGCGACCTCATCCGGCGTCATCTTCGACTGATAAATCCACTCATGCCTGGGGTTTCCTACCAGCCCCATTATTTGCCCATTGCGGTCGGGATAGATCAGGTCCAGCAAAATCCAATCAGACGGTTCAACTGATGACGGGCGAACAAAGCCCAGGGGTGCTGAGTTGATAGGATGATCCACAGGGCGCCACACATTAACAAAAGCATAGTGACCGCGCGCCCACTCGGCTGCGGCCTCGGCACCCAAAAGATCGACAAGCCGCTGTTCGGCTCCGTCCTTGCTATAGTCACTGTGGACGTTGCGCGCGGGTTTGCGCGTCGCTCCTGGGTCATCCATCCGAATCGTGTGATCAAAAACCACAACCTCGCGCGCACCTAACTTGTTCGAGAGCATTGCCGTTAGTTCCGCATCGTATGTCGGTTTCCAGACCTCGCCGGTAAAATCTTGTACCTGCGTTTCCAGCAGCGCGAACTCAACAGCATCAGACGCAAATGTAACTGTGTTGCTCGTGGTGCGGGCATCTGTCAATGCAACAGCCGTGCTGGCCAGTTCGGGCGAAATCAAATTACCAGCAATCCCGCCTGCATCTAATTCAAAGGCTTGCCGCCAGGGCTTGTGAACGTGGTAGTTGACTGTGGCTGTTCGCGTCATCTGCGTCTCCTTCCCATGCCGAGTTGCATCCATGAAGGGGATTTAACGCTAATCTATTTGCGTATAAACTGCCCATTCATGGATTGATAATTCGGGTTTGCGATATAATGGGGCTTGATACAGACGCGCTGAGATTGTTTGTAGCGGCGGCAGAAAGGCTGAACATCAGTGCGGCGGGGCGCGCTTTGGGCATGGCTCCAGCTGTCTCGAGCGCAAAGCTTGCCAAGTTGGAGCAAAGCCTGGGTTCCGAACTGTTACATCGCACAACGCGCAAGGTGTCGCTGTCTGTTGAAGGTGCCGATTTCCTGCCCTTCGCCCGAGAGATTATTGCGCAGGAAGAGGCAGCACTTACGGCGTTGGGCAAACAAACAGCGACCATCCGCGGTACATTGCGCTTCGCTGCGCCCAGCACCTTTGCTCAGCTCTACATTGCTCCAATCCTGCCGAAATTTCTTCAACAGCACCCCGATCTGACGCTCGATTTGCGCCTGTCGGATATGCAGTTCGATCTTATCGAGGGGAGTTACGATCTTGCACTAAGAAATGCGCCGCTTGTCGACACCAGTCTGAAAGGCCGAAAATTGGCTGATGACCGACGCATACTGTGCGCCGCGCCGCACTATCTTGACACATACGGCACACCCAAAACACCTGCCGATCTGAAAAGCCACCACCTGATCGCTTTCCAAAATCGCCACTTGCGCACGCTAACGGGAAAGGCAGGTGAGAAAGCCACATTTGATCCAGCGATGGCCAAGGGTCAATTGATCATCGACGACGGCCAAAGCCAGGTCTGCGCCACTCTGGCCGGCGCCGGAATATCCCTGAACGCACTGTGGAGCGTGTATGATCACCTGAAATCGGGCCGGTTGATGCAAATTCTGCCAGATTTTGAGGCTACGGAAGACAATGTACTATGGCTTATCTATCCCAAGTCCAACGTATTATCCCCCAAAGTTCGGGTATTCATGGATTTTCTGATCGCAGAGATTGGCTCAAATCCACCTTGGGAAACATGATCCCAATATTGGTCAAGCGCGCCTTAAGACATCACGGCGCCAGTTTGGAGAAATGCACGAGGCGGACACGCCTATTACAATTGCAATAGCCTGATCTGTTCCGCGATTTATGAGTTCCCGTGAACGCGGCCATCGCTCCCGTAGCGAGTGGCTAGTTAGACAGGCTGCATCGCAGCATCTAAACGGTTTATCCAAGGCCGGTTCCGGTCGTTCTTGCGTGAACCCAAAAGAGGGTTTCAAGACCTTAGTCGATCCAGCCGAAGCCGCGAGTGCAGGAAAGGTGTTTCTTATTCGCCCGCAGCGACGGCCTCGCCTGTCGAGAATAGCGCGGCAAGCATCGCCTCACTTCCAGCCAGCGCGCCCTTGCGCACGGTCGCAAGAACAAGTTTCCGAGCCGACGATTGTGGGAGACAAATACTTTTGACGTCGTCAGACCGGTACCGCAAAACATCGGGGACAGGCAGAAGCGTAAATCCCAGGCCTGCCGAAACACATTCCATAATCGCTTCAAGGTTATCAAGGACAATGGTTTCGGAACCCTTCGGTCTTTTGTGCTTAAGCATCTCTCCAGCAATGAGTTTTCCAATCCCGGTGTCGGGCATAAAATGAAAGAAGGGCTGCGCATTCAATAAACCCGCGAGGCCATCTTTCAGCAATTTCTTATGGGCTGCAAAGGCAAAGGGTTCCTCTCGAAGCACCTTGTCCGCAAGCGTGTCAGGAACACCTTCTGCATCTGTAAGAAGGGCGGCATCAAGCTGACCGCTTACAACCTTTTCTTGTAGAACCTTGGACAGGCCGGTTTCGAATGAGAAGGTCGCTTGCGGTGCTTGACGTTTTGCGTTGTTCAGGAAGTTCGGCAGCAAGCGAACGGCAGCAGTTGTGACAAATCCTATTCGGAAATGCCCGACAAGCGTGTTCGTCGGGCGACAGATTTTGAGAAGGCTGTCTTCGTGCTGCAGGAGCGGGATCGATGCCTCGACGACGCTCCGGCCGATTGGCGTAAGTCGCGGTGGTCGTACGGTGCGGTCAAAGAGGTCAACGCCAAGCTCCGCCTCAAGCGCCTTCATCTGCATTGAAAGTGCAGACAATGTCATGTTTTGCTGCTCGGCCGCTTTCGCAAAGGAGCCGACATTCGAGACCCGTATGAGGGTTCTGAGAGAACGTGTCTGCATAAGTTAAGGTATATTGGATTAGATATCCAATTTTATTCGATTGTGTTGTATTACTGCAAGCGTATTCTGTTAAGAAACAGAGACGAGGGACACGCATGCCGCATCCGCTTGTGAACGTTGCGAAAGAACTGGCCCCAGAATTTGAGAAACGTGCCGCAGATTGGGACAGATCGCGCAGGTATTGCTGGCAGAATGTTGGCGAATTGGCCGATGCTGGCATCATGGGTATGACCATTGCAAAGAAATATGGTGGGCAGGGCGCGAGTTTTTTGGACGTCACCATGGTGGTCGAAGAGATCGCAAAAGCCTGCACCCTGACCGCCCGCATCGTTGTCGAGGGCAACATGGGTGGCATCAGTGCGGTCATGGGGTACGGCAATGACGAGCAGAAGGCTTTTTGTGCTCAGCATGTCCTGGCAGGAGATAAGCCTGCGATCTGCATAACCGAACCTGACTCGGGAAGTGCCGCGACCGATATGCAGACTACCGCGCGGAAACAGGGTCGCACATACATCCTCAACGGGTCCAAGCATTGGATCACTGGTGGAGGGGTCTCGAAGCTGTACCTGATCTTTGCCCGCGTGCTCGATGAGGCAGGCGCCGATCAGGGGATTGGCGGTTTCATTCTGTTTGCCGATCCGATGTCAGGAGATACGCCCAAGGGGTTCACCGTGGTGGGTCGCGAATACACGATGGGCCTTTGCGGTATGCCCGAAGCAGAATTGCGGTTCGAAAATGTCGAGATCAACGAGAAATGGCTGGTCAAACCGCCTTCAGGATTGAAGCGTGGCTTTGCCGACCTGATGAACGCTTACAATTCGCAACGCGTCGGTGCGGGAGCAGTTGCTATGGGTGTTGCGGCAGGGGCACTTGAACATGCAAAACGCTACCTCGTTCAACGTGAACAGTTCGGGCGCCCGCTTGCAGAATTCCAGGGGCTTCAATGGATGCTGGCCGATATGGACACGAAAGTTCATGCAGCTAGGCTGCTGCTCCATGAAGCGGCACGATCGCGTGGCCCAAACGGCAGTCAGTATCCCGATATGACCATGGCCGCCCGCGCCAAGCTTTTTGCGTCCGAGATGGCTATTAAGGTGGTCAGCGATGCGCTGCAGATGTTCGGCGCGCGCGGCTACAGCGATCGTGAACCTCTGGAGCGGATGTATCGCGATGTGCGCATGTTCACTATCGGCGGCGGGACCGCACAGATTCTCCGGACCCAAATCGCCGGAAATATTCTAGGCATTAAAACACCACAGACGCGGGACGGATATTCGCGCCTTGCCGACATGGAGCGTTACGCGGCTGAATAGAAGACCCTATAAAAATTGAAAAAGGACTTTCGGGCCGCCGACTTTCTTGTGCCGCAGCCCTACGCGTCTGCGTGCCGTCACGCCTTCGGCATGCTGGGCCGACGGTTTTTTCGCGTTAATCTAGTTGCCTAGTTAGCCAACTTAGCTGCGCAAGAAAGGCGCTGTATTCATGCGCCAGAGAAGTTTGCGACCGAGCCAGCGAAACAAATGCAATTTTACGCTGCGTAAAATGGCGGGGCTATTTTTCGACAATCGTAAACTTCCTAAATGAGATCTGCCTAGGCAGGCAAGTTTAGCGCGTACGCCAAGCAATTACTTCGATTCCCGAAAGGAAAGCTGCGATGAAAAAGTTCATTTTTGTTGCTCTCATCAGTCTTACCGCATGCACTCAGTACCCGATGCAGAAGCCACTGATGGTTGACGGAACCAGGAATGCGACCTTCTACACAGATGAGGCTGAATGCCGATTGATGGCCGCGAGTTTCAATCCTGGGCAGCGTAAAATGGATGCTACGTTCGGCGCTATTGATGGCGCGGTTACTGGTTGGGTTGTTGGCGAGAAGGAAGATGTCATCGGAGGTGCGATCGCAGGTGGCATAGTCGGATCTGTGCGCGGCCAGTACAATGACGAAATGGCGCGGCGTCATGTGCTTGTGAACTGCATGCAGGTGCGTGGTCACGGTGTGGTGGGCTAGTAATGGCTGCAGATTACTCAGTGGTTTATCGAACGGGGCCTTGGCCGTGACTCAGAAAAGGGTCCGAACAGAATTCGTAATTTGGGGTAAATTCTGACCAGAGAAGGAGTGCTCTAATGCCGAATAAACGTTTCAGTTGTAACAGTTAAAGAAACCGGCCTGATTGGGTGGGTGAACAGTGTCGCGCAGATCTTCCAAAGACGCGTTTCGATTGCCTTGCATGTTGGCGCATCGAATTGACATATCCCACCCAGAAGCGCGCTTCTTTCAGGCTACAGGTGATCAACTTCCGCATGTTTAGCACCGATGAGCAAAGTGTTTTGCAATGCCGAAACTACGTAAAAGGCCGTCCCAAAAAAAACGCCAACTCTGACAAACCATTCCAGACATGGACTGGCAAAGACCGTTGGCCCGCTTGCGTGAAAGCTAGAAAATCGAACGACGATCTGATGATATAAAGTCAGCCATCTGACGTGGTTTACTTATTGCTGCGTACAAGGGTGGTGCGATTCCAGATAACTGTGAAACCCACCGATGAATAGGTGTGCGGAAACTGGATAAGCCGGTCAAGAATCTGACAAACCAGCCTTCTGGAGGCTGGCCAACAGGTTCTCCTTAAAAGTGGCGTCAAGTTGCCAAATGGCAAGTATATCCGATGCAACAGATGAAAAATCTGGGCGTAGAACCAACAAGCTGCGTAGACCCGCCTGGGCCTGTTCCCCATTTCCCAGTTTGCTGTGTAGCGCGGCCTGCCATAGATGGGTCCAGAAGAAACCTGGCATATCGATTTGTTCCAATTGTGCCAGCGCCGCTTCATAGTCGCCCCGGTCGAACTCGTAAAAAACCCGCGGAAACAGATACCACTGAGGATGCACAGGGTTCAGAGCGATTGCCCGGTCTACAATAGCAAGTCCTTTGTCCCATTCGCCACTGAACGCCAGACGCATCCCGTAATGGGCCAGAATGTCGGTGTCATTCGGATTCAGGTCAATCGCCCGTTGCCCGGCCTCTCGGAACCCGGCAAAATCACCGAGCACGAACCGCATATTGGCCATCATCAGATGTCCCGCCGCCAGATTTGGGTCGATCTCGACCGCCCGGCGTGCTGCGGCATCGGCTGCGGCCAGAATCTGTTCGCGATTTCCGCCCAGCCCAAAACGTATCTGTTGCAGATACAGGTTCGACAGCACCGCCCAGGCCTCGGCATAATCCGGAGCCTTCTCAAGCGCGTTCAGGATGCAGGATTTGATTTCGGCATGGCGATCCAGATTGATGGTTACCTGATAGCTGTAATAACCAAGCACACAGTCATAAGCATCGCGATTGTTGGGTGGAATTCTATCGGCATCTCGCATCGCGCCAAGCGTCAGTAGCCCGTATTTCCCGGCCAGTTTACCCATTACATCTCGGATAATGCTGTCCTGTACCGCATAAATTTCCTCGGAGGTATTGCTGACCTCATAGCTTTGCGACCAGATATATCTTCGGTCTTTCAGATCAATGAGGCGTGCGGACAGGCGCAAGGTGTCGCCCCTGTCCATCACATTGCCTTCCAGCGCGAAATCGGCGTTGAATTCTGTACGCAAGCTCGTCGTATCAATCTCAGTTTCACCAGAATGCAGTGTGCTGCCAAGGGGCAAGACCCAGATGTCCCGGAACCGGATCAACTCGGTCGTCAACTGCCGGGTAAGACCATCGGCGAGGTACTCGGGGCCCTCTCCCAGAGTTTCAAAGGGCAGTACAGCCACGACGGGCCCTTTGGGCAAGCTGTGATTTGCCTGTTCCTCAGGCGTCCCTGAACGGGTCAATCCCCAGATTAGCCCAAACAATGCCAGGCCAACGGCGACAGCCAGTCCAATCCCAGCGCGTCGTCGTCCGCTGAACCCGGCATTTGGCCGGGCATCAGCAGGTGCCTGATCAGGGCTGGGCAGTGAAGATTTTTCGAACCGCGGCGCGTATCCTCCTTTGGGCATGGTGAGACGTATCGGATCGCCCCGACCGGGCCCGGCATAGTAGGTGTCAATCTCCTGCCTTAGTCGCCGCGCCTCAAGTCGGACAATCGGATCGACCTGCTGGTCGAAGCTTTCGTCGCGGTCAAAGACCGACATGGCAATCGACACGCCTTTGATCTGATCTGAACGACCGGCCAGATATTCCTCGATGATATAGTTCAGAAATGCGCGGCGTTTGGGGCTGGCGGTGAAATCCGGATGATCCAGGATACGTTGCATCTGTACCCGAATTTCGCGCTCGGTAGTATCCACTTCAATATCCCTCTGCCTCGGGAAAACCAAGGAAAACCATTATGTTGGCCTCGTTGATACATGTGTTTTTCGACAGGTGGCAACATGTTTGCACTTCTCGGGAAAAATTCTGCGGATAAGAGGGCCGCACTGCTGGTCGTACAGGCAGGCACCCGGCTTCCAAAAGATCGCGCATCTCGGCACTTCTGGACGTCAATGCACCGGCGGGACGAATTTCAACCTCGTGGTTCGTCCCGTCAGACCTCCTGCGCTGCGATCTCTTTTGAAGCGTTCATGATAGGAACCGATTATATATGCCCCGTCGAACCACCTTACTCTTGACCGTCACCCTTTTGACGCTGACCTCAGGCCTTGCCGTCGCGCAGGATGATAGTCCTCAGCACTTTGACCCGAAGGGCAAGCTGCCCTCGGATTACACGATCGAATTCCAGCAAACCCAACGCAATAACCTGATGGGGTGGATGGCTCCTGCTTCAACCGGCGTCGCAATGCGCCATAGTGCAGGTGTCAAAATCTGCTTATGAGAGGAGCCACCCCATGCAAGTTACCACAATCGGCGTTGATCTCGCCAAGAACGTTTTTCAAGTTCACGGAATCTCCGCAACCGAGGAAGTTGTTTTCAACAAACCGTTGCGGCGGACGCAGTTTCTGCCGTTCTTTGCCAAGTTGGAGCCCTGCCTAATTGGCATGGAATCCTGCAGCAGTGCACACCATTGGGCGCGCGAACTCGCGGCATTGGGCCATGATGTGCGATTGATCCCGCCGATGTACGTGAAGCCATACGTCAAACGCGGGAAGTCAGACGCCATTGATGCCGAGGCGATCTGCGAGGCTGTGACCCGTCCGACCATGCGCTTTGTTGCGATCAAGACAGTCGAGCAGCAATCATTGCTGTCCCTACATCGGGCGCGTGATCTTCTGGTGCGCCAGAGAACGCAACTCATCAACAATCTGCGTGGTCTGGTTGCCGAGTTTGGTATTTTTATCCCACGAGGGTTCGCCAGGGTAATTGGGTTTGCTGAAGACATAACTCTGGGTGAGGTTCTTGACCTACCTGACATTGCCAACGAAGTGATCCACAATCTGTGCGAGCAGCTCATGGCATTGCACAAGCGGATCCGCTGGTACGAAGAGCGCCTCAAGCAGGTGGCCAAAGAAGATGAACGCGTACGCCTATTGCGTACGATCCCTGGTGTTGGCGCTGTGACGGCCTCCGCGATCATTGCCAGCATCGGTGACGGGCACCAGTTCCGCAATGGTCGAGAGTTCGCAGCCTGGCTTGGTCTGACGCCCGCGAACAAATCCAGCGGCGGCAAGGAGAAGCTGGGACGGATCACCAAGATGGGCGACCAGTATCTGCGATCGTTGTTAGTTGTCGGCATGACATCATTGGTCCGACAAACTAGGTCACACCCCGAACGCGCCAGCAAGTGGCTGACATCACTACTCGAACGCAAACCCGCCCGCGTTGCGACCGTCGCCATGGCCAACAAAACAGCCCGGATCGTCTGGGCGGTGCTCACCCGCAACGAACCTTACAGCCCACGCGCTGTAGTCTGAGACGAAAGGAACATCGAGTTAGCAAGACCCGCGAGATGATGGTGCATAAGTCAGCCGCCAAAACCAGGACACCCCGCCGAATGGCCCGGGCGTTACAGCCCGCTAACCTGTAAGGGACCTGGTTTGCGGAACCCATCAAGGCCAGCGGTCAAAACCGCGCAAACAGGCCGGACACATGACTGCTTCTGACAAACGCACAAATCAGATCAAAAATGTCTTGCTATGCAGGAGCCATCCACACATGCCGTTCGATGACGAGCGTGACTTTGAAGAAAGCCGCAAGGGGCTAATTGCGGTTCCAGAATACCGCCAGATCAAAACCGAGGATGGCACCGTCGCCTGGGACATCGGCAGCTATGACTATCTGCTCGAGGGCAAAGAGTTCGACTCGATCCACCCGTCGTTGCAGCGTCAGGCGATCCTGAACATGAATTTCGGCCTGTACGAGATTCTCGACGACAGCATCTATCAGGTGCGTGGCTTCGATCTGTCCAACATCACTTTTATTCGTGGCGATACCGGCTGGATCATCTTTGACCCGCTGGCCTCCAAGGAAACTGCCGCAGCAGCGCTGAAGCTGCTGAACGACACCGTGGGCGAACTGCCGGTCAAGGCGGTTGTCTATTCGCATTCCCACGCCGACCATTATGGCGGTGTGCGCGGAGTGATCACCGATGAGGACGTGGCCAACGGTGTGGAGGTGATCGCGCCCGAAGGTTTCATGGAACATGCGGTTTCCGAAAACGTCTATGCGGGCAACGTGATGAACCGCCGTCTGTTTTTCCAATACGGCGTATTGCTGCCGCGCAGCCCGTTCGGCCATGTGGATCAGTCCATCGGCAAGAACATCTCGGCTGGCACCACGGGCCTGATCGAACCGACCCGCTATGTCTCGGACGCGTATGAAGAGATCATCGTAGACGGCGTGCGTATGATCTTCCAAAATACACCGGGTACTGAAGCACCTGCTGAGATGAATACTTATTTCCCCGACCTCAAGGCATTCTGGGCGGCGGAAAACATCACTGGCACAATTCACAACATCTATACCTTGCGTGGCGCACTGGTGCGCGATGCGCTGAGCTGGTCCAAGCATGTCAATGACGCGCTGTACAAGTTTGGGCAGGATGCCGAGTTGATGTTCGCCTCTCACTCTTGGCCCCGTTACGGAAATGAGCGCATTCAAGAAGTGATGCGTGCGCAGCGTGACACTTACGCCAATCTTAACAACGGGGTGCTGAATCTGGCCAACAAGGGCGTGACCATCAATCAGATTCACAACGTCTATGACGTGCCGGAAAGCCTGCAGCAGCAATGGGCCGCGCGCAGCTATCATGGCTCGGTCGAGCATAACAGCCGGGCGGTGATAAACCGTTATCTGGGCTACTGGGATGCCAACCCCACCACGCTCACACCTCTGTCGCCAGAAGACAGCGCGCCGCTGTTTGTCGAGATGATGGGCGGCGCCGAGCCAATCCTGTCGAAAGGGCAGGAATTGGTGGACACCGGTAAATATCTTGAAGCGACCGAGATTCTAAACAAACTGGTCTACGCCGAACCACAGAACCAGGCCGCCAAGGACCTGTTGGCCGACGCGTTCGAGCAGATCGGGTATCAGAAGGAAAGCCCTTCGGTCCGCAACTCGTTCCTTGGTGCGGCGTTCGAACTGCGCAACGGTATTCCGCAGGGCGCTACTATCGAGACCACCGGTCCCGATACGATCAAGGCCATGCAGACCACGATGTGGCTCGACTTTCTGGCCATTCGTGTCAATAGCGCCAAAGCCGCCGATATGGAGTTCACCATCAACCTGTCGATCCCCGACCGGGACGAGAACATCGTTGTCGAGATGAGCAATGCCACTCTGACTCATATCGTCGATCAGGTGGCGGAAGACGCCGATCTTTCGATCAGTCTGAGCCGCACGGACTTGGAAAAGGTCATGACCGGTGAGCGCAGATTGACCGAGATGCTCGCTGATGGCACCGCGCAGTCTGAGGGCAACGCCGAGATCGTAGCGCAACTGGCTTCGACCCTGGATCAATTCGATTTGGGTTTCGAGTTGATGCCCGGCACCGGTGCGCAGGATTTGACACCACCCGCCAATGATTTTGCCCAGCCCGGGTTAGCAAACTCGAGTGGCGGCTGAGGCGGGACCGTCCGATTGAAAGCTGGCTCAGGGTTTTGCTGCCCTGGGCCTCTCTCTTTCTGACTATTGGACCGGGAGAAGTTTTCGACCAGTAGTGCTGGTATCGGAGCAGCAGAATGCCCCGCCCGAACGACTGCTGGATTGTTACCGCCGTGCGCGGACACTCTCATCCGTGGTGTCAATGCGGGATCAGAATCTTCAGCCTAAGAAAGTCAAAGCGCATGACGCAAAAATCAAACTGGGTTGTTCTGAAACTTGCAATTTGTGAACATCAGCCAAGATATCAAACTACCTAGAGGTCCCGATCCGTAGATTTCAATTCACTCCTGGACCCCGTCCCGTACAACGATTCAAAGAACTGGCCGCTTAGCGCCGCGGGTCGGATGGGTATCTTCGAGTTGGAGGAAGCTTCACAACCCAACTGTCGAGTGTGACGTGGTCAGACTTTAGCTGCGACATGCTATGATCGCTTCCAAATTTCGATAAGACACTGTGTGTCGCAAATCGAAGTATTTAGTGTAATCAATAATGTCTTTGCGGAAACGGCAGCCTCTAGAAGATCATATGTAAGACCGGTTCGAGAACTACTTTAGCGAAACGAACACCTCAACGGGCTGTTTGGTCAGCCCGAACCCATATCTTGCGACACTTCTCAAGTCGTGAGACGAAACTGTATTTCAGGTTCATTGGACCGAAAGTAGTAACCTGATGTTAGAACAGTGGGACGATTAACTGGGCCAGAAATGCTTGTTCTCTGAAGAAGCACCCGTCACACCGTATTTTTCTTCAAGCCAAGGTACTAAATTTGGGTTAGAACGCACATTCTAACCAACGCTTCGCGACATTCTACAAACAGGAAATTCCTTGCCAAGTGGACTAGCCCCTGCCGAACTGATCGCTATCCTAATCGCCGTGACTGATGATCAGCCGCGTGTCATGACCTTGCGTGGCGGTAACGCGCTACCTTCGGGACCGTTCGAATCTTCACACCGCAGCTTGCAAAGCGGCTTGCGGGCCTGGATTGAGGCGCAGACCGGCCATCCGGTGGGATATCTTGAACAGCTTTACACCTTTGCAGACAAGGATCGCGATCCACGCTCGGGTTATGCCGACAACTCTCAGCGTATCTCGATCAGCTATCTCGGTCTGGTGCGGGAGCAGGATACTACTGGTGCTGGACGTCCGGCATGGCGTAGCTGGTATCAATACTTCCCATGGGAGGATCATCGCGATCGCAGCCCCGAAGAACTACCACAAATTATCAAACGTATCTCAGCTTGGGCAGGGAGTGATCCGCTAAAACTGCAGCGTGTGGACTATCTGTTTGGTCTGAATGGGAAGACCTGGAACGAAGAGCTGGTTTTGCAACGTTATGAGCTTATGTACGAAGCAGGGCTTGTTGACACTCCTGAATTCGGTCGTCACATGGAAGCGGACAACCGTCGCATTCTCGCCACCGGCATATCTCGCTTGCGGGCCAAGATAAAATACTCTCCGGTTGTGTTCGAGCTCATGCCCGAAAGCTTCACCTTGCTGCAGTTACAGCGCACAGTTGAAGCGCTGTCTGGTCTACACCTGCACAAACCCAATTTTCGCCGCCAGATTGATCAGCAGGAATTGATTGAAGATACCGGCGAAATGTCCAGCGGCACCGGTGGTCGTCCGGCACGCCTGTTCCGATATCGGCCGGCCATTCTAGAGGCTCGCATGCTGTCGGGCGTCAGATTACCTCTCTCCCGGTCCTGAACCTCGCTTGACATAATCTCGAATCGAGAATAAGCATGACCTCAATATACTCGATTCGAGTATAAATGGAGAAGCCAATGAAAGATTTTCGCCTTCCAGACCTCTACGACCGGGTAAAGCAGATCATCCCGCAACCCGAATGGATGCTGTTTGAAGATGATCTGGAAGCCATCCTTGATCTCAAGCGTGAGAGGAATGCGGTCATCCTCGCCCACAATTACCAAACGCCGGAGATCTTCCATGGAGTTGCCGATATCGTGGGCGACAGCCTTGCGCTTGCGCGAGAAGCTGTCGAGGTTAATGCCGATGTAATTGTGTTGGCTGGTGTGCATTTTATGGCGGAAACTGCCAAGCTGCTGAATCCGGATAAGACAGTGCTGATCCCAGATTTGGGGGCGGGGTGTTCACTGGCGGATTCCATCACACCCGAGGATATTGCGCTTTTGCGCGAAGCCCATCCCGACGTTCCGGTGATCACATATGTAAACACTTCGGCAGCGGTGAAGGCGGCATCGGATATCTGCTGCACGTCGGGCAACGCAGTAAAGGTGGTGGAATCCCTCGGGGTGTCGCGCGTGTTGATGATCCCGGACGAGTATCTCGCCAAGAACGTCGCCAAAGAGACCGATGTCGAATTGATCGCATGGCATGGACATTGCGAGGTGCACGAACTGTTTACTCCAGCCGATATACGTGAAATGCGCGAAGCGTGGCCGGGTGTTACGGTGCTGGCCCATCCTGAGTGCCCGCCCGAAGTGGTTGCCGAAGCAGATTTTTCTGGCTCTACCGCAGTCATGTCGGATTTCGTCGGCGACAAAAAACCGACGCGGGTTTGCCTGCTGACCGAATGCTCGATGAGCGACAACGTGGCGCTGAACCATCCTGAGGTGGAATTCGTGCGCCCCTGTAACCTGTGTCCACATATGAAGCGCATTAGTCTGCGCAACATTCGCGACGCATTGGAACTGGGCCATCACGAAGTCACCGTCGATCCGGCCATCGCCGAAGATGCGCGCCGCGCGGTAGAACGGATGCTGGCAGTGAAATGATCTGGCTCGAAGGGCTTCATGGTCGAACTGCCATCATCGGTGGCGGCATCGCCGGGCTGACGGCAGCGCTGGAACTAGCTCCACAACCCGTAGTACTAATCACCCGTGCAGGGCTGGGCCAGGAATGTTCCAGCGCTTGGGCTCAAGGAGGGATTGCCGCCGAACTAGGCACGGATGGTGATCCTGCGCAACACTTGGCCGATACTTTGCGGGCGGGCGACGGGCTGTGCGACGAAACCCTGGCGTCGGCCATTCTCTGCGAAGCGCAAAAGGCGATCACTGGTTTAGAGAAACATGGCGTTCGTTTCGATAGAACCGCCGACGGCACATATGCCTTGGGGCGCGAGGCCGCGCATTCCCGCCGCCGCATACTGCATGCAGGCGGCGACCGCACCGGAGCCGAAATCACATCGGCCCTTGCGAGTGCCGTGTTGCAATGCCAGTCGATCACTTGCTTGACCGGAGTCGAAGCCCGACGGGTGTTGACGCTAGACGGACACGTCACAGGCGTTCATCTGCAAAAAGATGCCCAAGCAGAGGTATTGCGCACATCTCAGGTCGTTATGGCGACAGGCGGTTGCGGCGGTCTGTTTGGTGTCAGCACCAACCCTTCAGGTAATTTCGGCCAGGGTGTCATGATGGCCGCCCGCGCCGGGGCAGCGTTGCGCGATATGGAATTTGTCCAGTTTCATCCCACAGCGCTGGATGCCAAGCAGACACCACTGGCATTGGTCAGTGAAGCCGTCCGGGGCGAAGGCGCAATTCTGATTGACCAAACCGGCAAGCGCTTCATGTCGCATATTCCGGGGGCTGAACTGGCCCCGCGTGACGTGGTGGCTCGTGCCGTGCATCAGGTCATATTGGAAGGTGGGCGAGTGTTTCTTGATGCTCGTGCCGCGCTTGGTGCCGAATTTGTCCAGCGGTTCCCTGGCATCCATGCATTGTGCGCAGCAACCGGAATTGATCCGGCGCGCGATCCCATACCGATACTTCCGGCTGCGCATTACCACATGGGCGGTATCGCCGTTGATGAGTATGGAAGAAGCACTCTGTCAGGCCTTTGGGCCATAGGTGAATGCGCGGCCACTGGCCTGCATGGTGCCAATCGCCTTGCTAGCAATTCACTGCTAGAGGCGGTGGTGATGGGATGCCGCGCCGCAAATGATGTTGCCAAGGCAGAAATGAGAAACCTGTCATTTGTTCCTACAGTTACCGCTCTGCCTCGTTCTGACCCTAGCTCTGTCCGGCCTTTGGCTACAAAATTTCTGGGTTTGATCCGCGACGAGGTGGGATTGCGTCAAGTCATTTCAAAGTTGTCTCCGTTGGTCGAAACCGCTGCCTGCGCTTCTGACCCGGCACTAGTCGCGCTTTCGATCGCGGTCTTTGCCGATCTGCGCCGAGAATCGCGTGGCGGACATTACCGAAGTGACTTCCCTAATCCTGAGGCGAACGCGCAATCTCTTTTGATGACTCTGACCGAAGTACTTGCTCATGCGAGTTTGACCAGTCAGGAACCCTTTTTGAGGACTGCTTGAGAAATGACTATCATGCCCCTAGCCCCGTTGCCCCGAACGATGCTGGAGCCGGTGATCCGCCGCGCACTTGATGAAGATTTGGGCCTCGCCGGAGATGTCACCTCTTCGGCTGTTATTCCTTCGGATCATGTTTCCGAAGTTGTGGCTTGCGCGCGTCAATCCGGATGTATTTCCGGTCTGGATTGTGCTGAATTGGCTTGTGAGCTGATAGATCCGGCGATCAAAGTAATCCGTCATGTCGAGGATGGTGGGACAGTCGCGCCCGGCACAGTGATCGCTACCTTCAAAGGGCCGTCGCGCAGTCTGCTGATTGCCGAACGTACGGCGCTCAACTTCTTGGGTCATCTATCGGGTATTGCAAGTGTGACTGCCGATATGGTTCGCCGCGTCGAAGGCACGCGTGCTGCCATCGTCTGTACCCGAAAAACAACGCCCGGTTTGCGGGCTTTAGAGAAATACGCTGTGCGATCAGGCGGCGGCATGAACCATCGCTACTCCCTAAGTGACGCGGTGCTGATCAAGGACAACCACATCGCCATAGCCGGGGGTGTCCGCCCGGCCTTGACGCGGGCCAAAGAGACAGTCGGTCATATGGTCAAGATCGAGATCGAGGTCGACACGCTGGAGCAGCTGGCCGAAGTTCTGAAAATCGGTGTTGATGCGGTGCTACTGGATAACATGGATCCAAGAACCTTAAGCGAAGCTATAGGCATGATTGATGGTCAAGCCATTGCCGAAGCTTCAGGCGGGATAACCCCAGATAATGTGCGGGCTGTGGCGAACACCGGTGTTAATTTGATTTCTATGGGCTGGATCACCCACAGTGCACACTGCCTCGATATTGGTCTGGATTTTGTGCTCTAACAGCACCAAGAGTAAACCAACAGTTACGACGCTCATTGCCCAAATTGTCGAAATCAACGGCCTTTCCAAAAGATTGCCAACGGCAAGAGCATCGCGCGCACCATAGGAATCAAGGCAATCAAAAGGTGCGCGGCGGCGCAGCCTGCCTGTTCAATCTTGTCACTCCGTTAGCCAGCTAAGCTGGGCAAGTTTTAAGTCGCATTCATTCGTCAGAGAGTTGGCGACCGAACCTTTCGTTCTCGCCCACACTCGATTTCTTATGCTGCTTAAATAAGTAGGCCATGACATCTCAATTCGGAGAAACCGCATCGTCGGCGTCATTGCCTCCGGACGTTTTACCCTCATGGCCGAAGAAAGTCGGATCAGTCTCAAAATCAGGCGCAAGGAACTCGGACATCTGGTCAGGGCTGTCTGTTTCTATATTATATATCAATAATTTATCCGGTTGGTCCTTAAAAAATTCGGGCACCTCCTGATGATGCCGGTCCCATTCTTCTGACCAATGATCAATTACCTGATCAACCGACTCGAAATTCATACCCTTACGATAACGCTCGGCATAAAACCCATTGCCATGGTTTCGGCGACTTGCGATCCACCTGTCTTTGTCTCGAGTGTTCAATATGAAATAGGAATTGGGATAATATGCCGCGAGTTGACGAAAATAACGGCAACCTTCAATCACGCGCGAGCCGCTTACCATCTGCATGTCGGTGTAGCCGACCCAACGGTCAATGCCATTGAGCGGCGCATAGCCATACTTAAGATTGTTAGCGAGCGCGCGGGCCAGATTGCCACGCTTGAAGTGAACCGTCGGAATGCCGTTGTTATCTAGAAAGGCGGAAATCGACCTTGTGCCGCACTTGTTGAAACCGACCTGAAATATCCGCCGCGTACGGCCTGCACGAGTAGACAGATATTCAGGATGGGTTTTTGATGATTGCGGCACGAAGGAAGGCTCCTACTCGGACTCTGCGGCGGCTTTCTGGTTCGCGCGCATGGCAACTGAAATAAGCTGACGGGCCGTATGCTCCGTCAGAGGTGTGGATTGGCCAGCCATCATCAGGCGAGCAAAAAACGCGCGTTCAGGTTCTGACTCCAAAAGTTCCTTAAATCGCTTGTGCCGCCATTCGCAGGCCTTGTCATGTAGCTTCTTCAGTGTGGCATCTGATTTTAGCTCGGTAACCCGAGCAGCCCGTGCCGATTGGTAGCGGGAAATAGAGACGTCCTGATCGCTGTTAAAGTTGTAATCGACCCAATAATCCATGCCGATTTTCTCTTTGAAATGCACCCCACGTCCACGCGCACGTTTGAGCAGAAAGGAGTCCATCGCGCCCAAAGCATAATGGTTAAGCTGAACCCTCATGGTCGTATCTTGGGTATAGTTGGAAAATACCCGCTGGCGGCGATAATCGCCGCCAAGCAAACGGCCTGATCCATCATACCAGCACGCCTCATCCACGCGGGTCTGATCAGGCGAAATTGGCCGATGAATGCCTGGTTTACGGTAAATCCCGTTGTTGCGATAAAGCGTTTTGAACATCGAGGCGCGCCACGGCCAAAGGATGGGTTTGGGGGCGCACGAAGTGAACTGTTGGGTCACCGGCGCATCTTCAAAATAAACGATCCCTGCATTTCCGAATAGCCGCCAGGTGAGCGTGATCGCATCCGCCTCGGGGAGGCTATGGATGAGCGCGTTTAATGAGCCGTCGCCAATATGGATATTTACAAACTCATCAATATCGAGCGCCAGTATCCAGTCTGCTTCTTTCAATAGAGGATGTTTGGCGGCTTGTTTCATAGCCTGCCACTGTACGCTCTTATCGGGCTTGGCTTCATGGCTGACATGAGTGATTTGCCCCATCTCTTCGAGTCGGTGCAACATCAGATCGGTGCCATCCGCGCAATCATTCGAGAAGATCAGAAAATCAGTGAAACCAACCATCTGATGATGGGCGAGCCATTCCAACAGGAACGCGCCTTCATCTTTGACCGTCAGGATCGCTAGCATTCGTGTCATTCTATTCCTTTGATCCGACGCTTCAGTCTGGTGATCCGCCAGACCGCATGTCATGTGGTGCTCATTGAGAATAACGGTTTTGCAGATGTTCTGAACTGCGAATTTCGCGTAGGAACGAAAAAAGTACGGCGCGACATCATGTTGCCAACTTGGGCGATTTCCAACTCAAGGTTAGGTGGATCTAAAAGGCTGAGAGTGTACCGAATAGATGCACTTATTGTTCAATTAGCCGTCTTAGCCCGACAGCTCCGTTTGAAAGTGCAGATCGGCGGTAAGACTTCAGCGCTGCCTGCAGATCGCTGAGTTCTGCATCACTCGCCTCTGAAATGCGGGTCAGGCTTGCCTCCAACCCATTGTCAGCAATCAGCATTGGTGGTCGGTAACAGGCCTCTGACCAGCGGTCCATGACGATCGGCACACAGAATCCACCCGATGAGGACAGGGCAGATGTGATCTTGATCCGTTGATATTGTTCATAGTCAAATGGCATGAGCGGATGTATCACCTGAGCGCCTGCCAGTGCGTCAAAATACGCGGCATGCCCGACCTGCCCGCTGTTGTCCAAAGGCACGCACGTAAAACGCGCGTCAAGCTTTCGGTCCTGGATCTCACTTTCAACCTTGGCGCGATCTCCGCCTCCTGACGGCAGGATGAAATGCAGATTCTGAAAGGCGTCCGGTCGATTGCCAAGAAGATTCAGCAGGCCAGGGTAATCACGTGTCCGCATGTTAACGTTGCCGGGGATCACGACCTGACGCGGCTGGCCCAATTTTGGTTCCGGATCATCGATCCAATAAAACGGCTCCAACGTCGCGATCCTGTCCATATGGGCTTTGCCCACCCGGCTGATCCATTCAGCCGTGACATGTGCACTCAGGCTGATGTAGCGCGCATTTGGCATCTGAAGCGTCTCGCGCAGGGGTGCCATCTGGCTGAACTGATCCAGATTATGCAGGACCATGATCAATGGCTTCTTCACTCCACGCGCCCAGCTTGCCGCTTTTGGACGACTCAAAGAGGCCATGAGGACGAAGTCATGTTCGGCCGCTTCAATTGCAGCCATAGTAGACTTGATATGTTTTGGTGCATCCGCAGCCCGGTAATCCGGCGTGCTTAAAGGCACATACTCAACATCAAATTCCAATCCCGGGACCAAGGCCATGATATCTCCGCGCAGCTTTAAGATCCGGCGATGCAGAAAGATTCGTGGTCGGTACCCGTTGGCATTACAGGCGGCCACCAAGCTGGGGATGACTTCTTCATGGCGCGGTTCAAATTGTACAATTGCACAGCGCTTCATAGTTTCTTCCTGTTGCCTGGGTTGCCTCGGGCCCTCGTTTTCGGTTTGACCCTTTGGAAGTTGTCTATCGATAGCTACACTTGCCGTCTACATCCAACGCCGAACAGGCCGGATCTCAGACCAGTTTGTTTGAGCGGAGGTATCCGGTGTGATGGTATTTCCCAGCGTTGCGGTTTCGTTCACTATTCCGATAAAAAGCGGGTTTTAGCAGATCATCACAATCTGGGTCTGTAACTCCGCGGGTCTCGCGTAGATGACTGGCGTGTGATTTGGGGAATAAGGGCTCAAGACGCGCTTTATGTTCGCCAGCCAACCAATATAAGTCAGACATCTTCACCGCTCGATTTCGAACCGTGAATCGCGCTAGCAAGGTCCGTTCGCTGGGTCGGGATTTGCTGCAGGGTTGCTCTGTCAAAGCTTGGTCGTAATGGGCTTGGGTTTCTGCCGAACAGAAGCGGTTTAAGCCCTATCTTCTGTAGGTTTGAAGCGAGTGATGACGCAGCATTGTCAAAACGTGAAGCGAGAAGTTTCCAATCTCTTAGTTTACGAGCGGGATCTCGATGCAGTTTCTGCGCCTGCTATGTCGATTGCGAGCTGCGATGCGGGGGGGAAATCAATGGTTTCTGGTTTTGGGTCCACTTGTTTCGATGCGGCGTTTGCCTGCGATGTTGTAGTAGGGGATCTGGTCCAGATCGCAGAGAAAGGTGCCTGGAGCGGCAACGGCTTTCACGTCGCTTGCGATGGGTTGGAAATCCGCCCGGAAATGTGTGGTGCTTTTGACACAGATCACTGAATAGGATGTGGGATTCAGGCCGATATGGGTGAAATGAGCGCGGTCTAGGCATTGGTTGCGCACACTGGTGACGACCAAGTCTATCTTCGCGCCAGACTCTATCATCCTCAGAGCGGCCGTTTTGCCAAGCGTCGCGATGCCGCCTCCGTACATCTCACCTGAGTATCGGCAGATGCCATCTCCGATGGCCAGAACTTCGAACTTTGCCTCAACGGGGTGGAGCCCGGGCAGACCTGATTTTCCGCCGATGGCCAGGTTCAGTTTTGCGCCTTGGCCTGCACGATGCGCTTTCTCTGCGCTTTCGGCGTCGTGGAAGAGACCCATCAAAACCTCCTGCGCTTCCCCCTCGATCAAAGCGGCCAGAAGTCCGGTGGTATCGGATGTGCCGCCTGCGCCTGCGTTGTCCTGTACATCCGCTAACACGAGCGGTTTGTCGCGATGCGAACGACAGGCCAGAACGGCTTCGTCCAACGACAACATAGAGCAGTCCACATCAGGTTCGCGGGCCAGAAAAAGGTCGACTATTTGATCTACTGCGGCGGTCGCTTGCGCGGCACTGGTCGCGTAGGCAACGCAGGACGGACCAGTATCGGGATAATCTGCCGCTGTAAAACCCAGTGCGATTTCTGCATAGACATGGGCCTGTTCGAACCGGGTGGGCAACTGATAAATCTCATCAAACGGTGCGGCCCAGGTGTATTGCGCATGTAATGGGATCAGATAGGGCACCTGCCGGAAGGCTTTGTGCAGCTTTTCTCCTGCCAGTAGCCTTTGCAGAACCGGTACGCATCGTGCACCGGTTTCGCCCATATCGAGGTGCGGGTACGTGCGGAAAATTGCCAGATAGTCCGCCTGCGAGATCATCTGGTCAGAGATATTGGCATGCAGGTCCAGGCTCGCCACGACCGGAACGTCCTGCCCTACCAGATCACGTACTCGGCGCAACAGTTCTCCCTCACCATCGGCAAGGCTTTCAGTCACCATGGCACCGTGCAGGTCGAGATACACTCCGTCCAGCGGTCCCGCGCCGCGAAGGCCATCCAAGATCATAGTACATATCTTCTCGAACGCGTGATCCGTGACATGAGCGCTAGGTTCTGCCGCACACCACAGGATTGGGAAAAGCTCGAAACCTGCCTGGTTCGCGGCGGAAGAAAACCCGGCGATGGGTAGGTTCATGCCTTTGGTGTCTGCGATGACACGCGCGCCATGCAACATTTCGGGCCAGGAATCTGCCATCTCGAACTCGGGCAGACCCGCTTTGGTCGCTCCGAAGCAGTTGGTTTCGTGTTGAAATCCGGCAATGGCAATGCGTTTGGCTGTCATTCTAAAATTCCAGTTCTTTTCTGGATTTGGTGGCGCCAAACACAATCTGTCCTCGCCGGATGGTTGCAACAATTGATGTGTCGAGCAGCCGTTCAGGATCATCTAGGGGATTGCGAGAAAGGATGGCGAAATCTGCCAGTTTTCCGGGCTCAATCGAACCGCGCTGATCTTCTTTAAACACTTGCCACGCCGCATCGATGGTTTGTGCCCGTAGCGCAGACAGTACGCTGACCTTTTCCTTTTCACCCAGTTGCCGGCCGGATGCAGTCAGTCGATTCACCGCGCAATGCGCCAGATGGATTGGCCGCGTTGGCGTAACCGACGCGTCATTGTGGATCGTATAGCGTACACCGTATCGTTCCGCAGTTGCGGCTGGCGAAATCCGTTCAGCGCGTTCCGGGCCGAGGAAGGTATCGTAGTGTCGGTCCCCCCAGAAATGCACATGTGCTGAAAAGAAGCTGACAGTTATTCCAAGCCGCGCCATGCGGTCCAGTTGATCGTCGCGCAGAACCTGGCCGTGGATGATGGTATGGCGGTGATCGTCTCGCGGATGCGCTAACAAGGCCTTGTCCACCGCATCGATGAACATCTCGGCCCCGGCATCCCCGTTGCAATGGCAGTGGATCTGAAACCCCATAGCGTGTAGACGGAGAACCTCGGTATCCATGTCGACCTGCGTGGCATAGATCATGCCACAGGGGTGATCGGGGTCCAGCGACTTGTAGTAGGGCGCAGACAGATAGGCAGTCTGCAATTGGAATGCGCCATCGGTAAACAGCTTGCGCGCACCCAGCGTAAAATGTGGGTTTCCGGGCCAGTTATCGTCGATCCAGCCCTGGCTCAGAGCCGGTTCCAGATCGGCAATTGGCAATAATTCCAAATCAATGCCGGGATCCTGATCGGCACGAAGGCTGGCAAAGTGGTCGAGCATAACCTGCGATGCCCAAGCGTTCTGTGCATAAGTTACTCCGTGGGACAAATACTCATCACGGCAGGCGTTGAACCCTTGCCAGAACCTGTCCCGGCCGATCAGAAAATCAGTATCGCCCATTTCGCCCATGGCCGACAGCCCTTCGACCAGCCCCGTCAGGGCGCCGGTATCGGGGTCGCGGCCATAACGCCCTCCGGCCGGGTCCGGGGTGTCGCGATTGACGCCATGCAGCTTCAGCGCCATCGAATTGGCCGCGCCGTTGTGACCCGAAGCATGCAGAACCCAGATTGGATGCGCCGTTGAGACATCATCCAGTTCGGCCCGGGTAGGCATGCGGCCTTCTGAAATGGCGGTGTTGTCGAACAAAACGCCCATAACCCAATCGCCCTCGGGCGTCTCTTCGGCCCGGCAGCGCAGCTTTTCCAAAGCTTGCGCCATATCCATACACACGCCGCGCGGAGGTGATGCAAGATCAACCCGAAACAGCTGGATGAAGCCGGGATCTGGGAAGTGGCCGTGCGAGTCGATGAAGGCTGGGATCAGGGTCTGGCCAGCTAGGTCATATACACCCGCATCGGATGACATCCGCCGACGCAGCGTTGCTTCGTCCCCCACCGCAATGATGACATCGTCCCGCACCAACACCGCCTCGGGTCGGGAATTGTCGGCGTCCATCGTCAGGATGGGACCGCCGAAATAGAGTGTTTCCCTCATCCTTTAGTGACCCGGAGCAGGCGCACCCGACAAGGGTGCGAGACAGCGCAGCCCGTGGCCCGCCGCAATCTCCCATTGCGGTGTCTGTGTGCAGATGTCTTTGGCAAACGGGCATCTTTCGCGGAACTCACAACCCGACGGGCGTTGCAAGAGGCTGGGCGGCTCACCTTTGAGCGCGATCCGTTCAAGGCGCGCATCGGGGTCCGGCTCGGGGTTGGCGCTGAGCAGGCAGCGGGTATAGGGGTGGCGCGGATCGTCGAAGATCGCCTCGGTTGTGCCTTCCTCGACCAGTCGACCCAGATACATAATGCCCATGCGGTCTGCCACGTGGCGCACCACGTTCAGGTTGTGGGTGATGATCACCATCGCCAGGCCCAGGCGTTCCCGCAGGTCGTTGAGCAGGTTCAGCAGCTCACCCTGTACCGAAACATCCAACCCTGCCGTTGGTTCATCCGCCAGGATCAGTTTCGGCTCCAGCGCCAAAGCGCGGGCAACACCAACCCGTCGTGCCTGGCCACCGGACAATTGATAGGGGTAGCGGTCCGCGAAATGCACCGGCAGGTTCACCATTTCCAGCAGACGCTTGGCTTCGGCATCCAGATCGCGATCTTTCATGCCCTGAATGCGATAGGGTTCCGTGATCAGGCTTCGAATTGTCAGGCGTGGTGACAAGCTGCCCACAGGGTCCTGAAACATCATCGCCATGTCTTTGCGCAGCGGACGCATTACCCGTTCCGGCGCGCCTCGTATCTCTTGCGTGTCAAACACGACCGAACCGGCCTGCGCCGGGGCCAGGCCCGCAATCGTACGGATGACAGTTGTCTTGCCCGAACCGCTTTCGCCGACAAGCGCATAGGTTTCGCCAGCTTCGACCTCAAAGCTGACGCCCGCCAGCACGTTGACCGGGCCATAGCTGGTTTGCAGGTCTTGGACATTCAGCAGGCTCATGTCACGGCCTCCTCATGGTTCAGCCAGCAGGCGGCGTGATGCCCTTCTTTCAGACGATCCAAGGGCGGAACGTCCGTTGCGCAGCGTGGCATCGCCTGATCGCAGCGGTCGCGGAAAATACAGCCGCCGGGCAGGTTGGCCAGATCGGGCACTTCGCCCGGAATAGTTGGCAGAACCCGCGCGCGTTCCTTGATATGGCCGGGATCACAATCAATCAGACGGCGTGTGTAAGGGTGCTTGGGATTGTGAAAAATCTCGCGCACCTCGCCGCTTTCGACCACGGCGCCTGCGTACATTACCACTACGCGATCACAGAGTTCCGCGATCACACCCAGATGGTGCGAGATGAACAGGATGGCGCAATCGAACTCGCGCTGCAGCTCTTGCAGGCGTTCGATGATCTGCACCTCAAGCGTGGCGTCCAGCGCGGTGGTCGGCTCATCCGCGATCAGCAGGTCGGGTTTCGACATCAACGCCATGGCAATCGCGATCCGCTGTCGCATTCCGCCAGAAAACTCGTGGGGAAACCGCTTTAAGCGCGCTTCAGGGTCCGGAATTCCAACAGCCCCCAGCATCTTTGCCGCATTGGCCAGTTTTACCTGCCTGCTTGTCTTTGATCGATGCTGAATATCAACCATCTGCTGGCCAATGGTCAAAACCGGATTGTGGGTCTGCATCGGGTCTTGAAAGATGATCGAGATATCTGACCCGCGCAGATCCCGCATCCTGCGTTCAGGCACTTGCAACAGGTCTTGCCCCTTAAAGCGTATTTCGCCTTGCCGGAACCGCGTGTTCGGTGCGGTCAGCCGCAGGATCGACGAGATCAAGGTTGATTTTCCGCAACCAGACTCACCGACAATACCCACGATCTCACCTTTGCGGATGTCAAAGGTGATATCCCGCAATGCCTTGAGATCTCCGCGTGCCGTTTCATAATCGACGCTGAGGTTCTCGATTTCCAGAAGAGTTTCGGTCATCGCTGTTTCCTCAGTTTGGGATCAACCACGTCGCGCAGGGATTCCCCTAAAAACGTAAAGCCCAGGGTTGCCAGAATGATCGGCAGACCGCCGCCCACCACCAGCCAAGGTGTCTGTCGGATCAGGGAATACCCGTCCTTCAGAAGTGCGCCCCAACTGGGGGTTGGGGGCTTCACGCCAAGCCCGAGAAAGGACAGCCCCGCCTCAAGCGCGATCACCGTCGGGATGTCCATAGCAGCCAGGACGGCCAGAACCCCCACGATATTTGGTAGCATGTGCACACCCAAGATGCGGGCCATGCTGGCCCCCATCGAACGCTCGGCCAGAATGAACTCGGAATTGCGCAACGTCAGGGTCTGCGTTCGCGCCACACGGCCATAGGTTGGGATCGAAGTCGCCATCACCACGAACACAACCGTTTGCAAACTGGGACCGACCAGGGCCACAACGGCCAGCGCAAACATTACGGTCGGGAAGGACCGGATGGTGTCAAAGAACAACATCAACAGGTTGTCGAGCCATTTTGGCCCATACCCCGCAATCATTCCCAAGGTTAGGCCAATTGCCATAGCACCAAAGACGGCAGGCAAGGCGACTTTCAACGCAACCTGACCGCCGGCAATCACGCGGGAAAACGTATCGCGGCCAAGTTGGTCCGTACCCAGAAGGTGCTCGGCAGACGGGCCTTGCAACCGGGCTTTGATATCCATGGCCACAGGATCATAGGGCACAATCCAATAGGCGAAAATCGCACAGAAGACGATGGTGCCGACAATGACCAAACCAATCAGACCCAGAGGGTCGCGGGCGACGCCGACAATGATCTGACCAAGTTCAGAACGAGATTTTTCCATTTCGGCTTTCCTCAATGCGCTTGTCTAGCGCGTGGGTCGAGCCACGCATTGATCAGGTCCGCCAGTGCGGTCGACACGACGAACAAACCGGTTGAGATCAGAACCGAGCCCATGACAATCGGGTAATTGCGGGTGGTTATGCTGTCGATCACCAGCTTGCCCAGACCCGGGCGCGCGAACACTATTTCGGCGAATACGGCCGAGCTCAGCAGGAAACCCATGCCGACGCCGATCACCGTGACAACCGGAAGAATGGCGATACGCAAGGCATAAACCATCACCACGCGGCGCTCTGCGATACCGAAGGCTCGTGCGGTCCGAACGTGGTTTTCGCCTAAGACTTCCAACATCGAGGCGCGCACCAACCGCGCGATGTAGCCCACCCAGCTTAGCCCGATGGCAAAGGCGGGCAAGACGAGGTGATCAATGCGGCCCCAGAAGCCTTCGCCCGCGCCGATGGCTGGAAACCACTGAAGATGCACGGCAAAGACCAATAGCGACAGAAGTGCTACGACAAAGGCGGGTGCTGCAACAAAACTGACCGAAATCGCCGCCGCAATGCGATCGATCAGAGTGTTTGGATGGGCAGCGGCATATGCCCCAAGTGCAATTCCCAAAGTGGCGGACCACAGGATCGACGCAAAGATCAGTTCCAGAGTGTAGGGTAGCTGCTGGAACACGATATCTGTCACTGACCGGCCCGAGAATACGTCGATTCCCAGATCGCCACGGGCCAGGTTTCCATAGAATATGACCAGCTGTTTCCAGATTGGTTGATCCAGCGCCAACGCAGCGGTGAGCTGGGCCTGAAGCTCAGGTGTTGCGCGTGGCCCCAACATGATCTGGACCGGGTCCCCGGGGACGGCGCGGATCATCAGGAACATGACGGTAACCGCCACGAAGAGGATAAGCAGCGCTAGCCCGAAGCGGCGGGTTGCAAACTTCAACATGAAAAGCTGGCTCCTTGTGGATGGGTGGCGAGCTGTTTTGTCCGGCGGGCGTCAAATCCCGCCGGACGTAGCCGACCTTTGGGAGGTCAGGTCGCCTTGCCGAAGTACCGCAGCAGTGCCAGACCGTCGGGTCTTAGCGCGGGGGTGACACGCGCCGAATGAATCACCGGTGTCGCCTCGTGGGTGATAAAGCGGTAGGCACCACTTTCTTCCATCAGATACTGCGCCCGCTGATACATCTCAGCGCGTTTGGCCACATCCGCTTCCTTGAATGCCGAGTTGTGAATTTCGTCAAATTCAGCGTTGCTGAACCGCTCCCAGTTCCAGATGCCGACCTGTTCGGTGGTGAACCAGGCCGTCGCATAATATGGATCGGGGGTCATCGAGAAGCGGTTCAGAACCAGTTGCAGGTTCTCGTTGTCTCCGCTTGCCCAGAATGCACCGGATTCCAGTACGTTGACTTCGACCGTGATCCCGATCTGCGCCAGAGTTGCCTGAATGATCTGAGCCGTCGTGGTGAAAGTGGTCTTGTTCAGCGTGTCCAGCGTAAGCGTCACATTGGTCTCGCCAGATTCCGCCAGCAATTGCGCCGCTTTCTCGAAGTTTGCCGCCGGAGGGACCAGAGATTGCGGGCGGTGGCCCGCAAGGCCAGGTGCGATGATGCCTGTCGAGGGTTCAGCGGCTCCAAAATAGGCCGCCTCTAGGATGCTTGGTACGTCGACTGCATGTTGAATCGCCTGACGCAGTTTTGGGTTCTGAAGCTTGGGGTGATCCAGATTCATGCCCAACCAGACATAGAACAGTGAGGGTTTCTCGACCAAAGATCCGCCGTTCGGAACACCGGCCCGATAGCGTTCGACCGATCCCAGCGAAACCCGAGTCATGTCCAGTTCGCCCGCCTCAAAGGCGATCTCGGCGGTGTTTTCGTCGTCGATCGGCAGGATTTCGATTGTGTCCCATGTTGGTGCGTCACCCTTCCAATCCGGGTTGCGCTTAAGCACGGTTTTTTCTTTGGGTGACCAGCTGTCCCGCAGATAAGGGCCGGATTCAGCGACCGGATCAGCCCCGATGCGGCCCCCTGCGGCCTCGACCGCAGCTTTCGAGACGATGTTGCCGGTTATGTAGGGCAGGGCGATCGACCAAATCGGAGCAAACGGCTCGTTCAGAACGATGGTACCTTCGCGTTCGCTGCTCACTTCGACATGGCTGAACGGACCCAAATCGGGCTTGTTCGGGCTTTCGGTCGCATCGTCCACGATGCGCTCCATGCTGAATTTCACGTCTTCAGCGGTCATCGCACCGAAGCCATTGGTGAAACCGATATCATCGCGTAGGGCGAACTTGATATGGGTCGGGTCAACCTGCTCGATCATCGCCGCCGCATCCAGCTGCCAACCCCATTCCTCGCCGGGCTTGTATTGGATCAACTTGTTGTAAATCGAGGCATGCACTTCTTCTTCGACAACACCGACGGAATGTGCGGGGTCCATGTTCTGGGCATCACCGTAGGCGCGCACCCGCAACACCCCGTCATCAGCGGCGAAGGCGCGATTGGCCCAGCTTGCAGGCAGCGCGGATGCCGCCCCAAGCGCAGTTGCCCCTTTCAAGAAGCCCCTGCGCCCGACATTTGCTTTTGTCCATTCGATTTTCATGATGTTCTCCCTTGGGTCAGATCGTTTACAGAAGCCTGCGCGGGATGGTTTCGTTCCATTCCTTTGTCAGAACTTCTGTTTTGTCCGCGCCTTCGGTGGCGCGCAGTTTTCGATGCAGATAGAAATTCTCGACGTCACAGGTCATCGCGTTTTCGGTGCTGATCTCGACCTGCCATTCGTCCCTCTCGAACGTGAAACGCCAGCCCGCCGTGAATTGCGCGGTCGCTGGGTCATCAGGATGGATCGCATAGCGCATGGCGACGTGGCTTCCGACGATCAGGCCGTGGCCGGGGTCCTGTGCTTTGCCGTAGTCGTCGAATGTCTCAAGTATGACGGTTCCGTCCGCTTCGATGCGCCGTTCGGATCGGCCCGACGGCGCGCGCAGCTCGGTGCTTTGCAACGTCGGATAATCCTGCGCTGGTCCGGGATGTGCAGGATCAGCTTCCTCAGACATCGTCCGAACCGGCAAATACAGCGCCGAACCTTGCAGTTGCAACGTCACCTCTGCTGCTTCTGGCGCGGGCCAAACGATTGGCCAGTAAGAGGTAGACAGCGCAAGACGCAGGATTTGACCGGGTTTCACGCGATGCGCGCACTCATTTAGTGCAATTTCCGCACTGTAGACCTGACCGGGAATCAACGCTTCAGGGGTCTCGTGGCTCTTGTAGTGCGTCAGGTTCAGCGCCCGATAGGTGATCCGCTGAGAAACCCCATCCGGGGCGACATCACACAATCGCGCAATCAGTTGGGCTACCGGTCTGTCCACGGTGAAGGACAGTTTCAGTCGCGCCCGTCCAAGCAGTTCAAGCGGCTTGTCCAGCGGTGCCGTATCGAAACAAAGCGACAGTGCGTCATCGGCTGCCTGATCTTCGGCCAACTCATTGTCGATCCGCATGCCCGGGCAGAAATACCCGCCAGCCTGTCCGATATGGGCCGGATTCGATACGGTTGTCTCGGCCGTAATGGCGACGTCGGAAAACCCACCCAATCCCAAATGCCAGACTTCATCACTGACATTGGGCGACGGCCATTCTGTCTCGGCGATCCAGCGGCCCTGCCTGGGTTTGTTCTTTTTGCTCGGGCCAAAATGATCCTGCATATAGGTTCGGTAGGCGGGCAGGTCTTCGGCGCCATTCTGCTGCCCCTTCAGCCAGCGATCAAACCAGCCGATCACCTCGGAGTGGAAATCCCCAGCCTCTAGTTTCGAGATATGCGGATAGCGGTGCTCCCACGGTCCGATCAGCGCTTTTGACGGCACGGCCAGATTTGCTGCCAGCGCTGGCGGAGCGTTGACATATGCATCCGACCAACCCGTTATCGCAAGAACCGGAGCTTGAATCGCCGACCAATCCTCGCAAACCGAGCCATGTTTCCAGAACGCGCTGCGCGTTGGATGACGCAGCCAATCGGCTGCTGAGAATGGTACATTCTCAAGTCGGGCAAGCCAGTCTTCTCGCCAATCAGATCGCAGCTCGGGGTCTGCGGGCCGTGTCAAATAGGCGAACATCTGACTGCCCCAGTTGATATTGTCGCTTAACAGGCAGCCGCCCATGAAGTGTATGTCATCGGCGTACCGATCCACGGTCGAGGCAACACTGACCACCGCCTTGAGCTCGGGCGGATGGCGAAAGGCCAGCTGCAGCCCATTGAACCCTCCCCAGGAGATACCGATCATCCCAATGTTTCCGTCGCACCAGTTTTGTGCGGCGATCCAACTCAGAACGGCTTCACCATCGCGGAGTTCCTGTTCCGAATACTCGTCGTCGAACTGCCCCTCGCTATCACCGGTCCCGGCAATGTCGACGCGGATGCAGGCGTATCCTGCCTCGGCAAATACTGGATGAGTGGTTGCATCTCGCGGCGCAGTTCCATCCCGTTTGCGATAGGGGAGGTATTCCAGAATGGCGGGTGACGGCCCGGTTTCGGGCAACCAAATTCGTGCAGCCAGTTTCCGACCATCCGGCAGGGGGATCCAGGTGTTTTCGATGATTTTTGTGGACATTCGGAGCGAGGTCCCGTTGTTGCGTTTGGTACAGCCAACCCGCATTCCGAAAATTATTGAACTGAGCTACTTTACGCGCTTTTATTCAATCTTTAGCATTATAGCGTCAAAACGCGAAAGAAATGACGCTTATGTCCGAAAGTTTTTCCGCAAATTTACGGTCTTTGTGCGCCGAGCGAGGCAATATCTCGCAAGTCTGTCGAGAAATCGGCCTGAACAGGCAGCAGTTTAATCGCTACCTCAACGGCGAAAGCTTGCCATCTGCCCACAACCTACGCCGTATCGCTCGGTATTTCGATCTGCCTGAGGCACAGCTTTTTGCGCCTCGGACGGAGTTTGAAGAAACATTAAAAGACTCGATCGTCCGTCGGAAAGAAACTCCTGCCAGCTTGTTTGTTAAGCCGTACAGTGATCAGGTGAAGAATCTCAGACGCTATGTGGGCTTCTATCATTCTTTCTTTTGCACCCCGTCTTGGCAGGGGCGCATTTTTTGTTCTCTGATTCGACTTAAGGAGGTGGATGGCGTCGTGACGATCCGCTCGCACGAAAACGCCACGTCCCCGGACAAAAGCGTTCGGCAGATTTCGCGCTACGAAGGGCTGGTTGCCCTGCGCGGTAACAGGATCTTCGCCACCGAACATGAATGCGGCAAGGAAGGAAGCATTGCGCAGACCATCCTTTATTCCGCCCATCGCCAACAGCTAAAATACTTGCGTGGCATGACAATGGGTGTGGCTTGGCGGCCGTTTCCACACCCTTATGCGGCGAAAACAATCTGGAAACGGCTTGATGAGCGCATTACCGCCCGTGAAGCGCTCACTGCCTGCGGTGTCTATTCAGAACAGAGTAAATCAATCGACCTGGCGGTCCGAAAGTACCTTTTGGGATCAGGCGATGCCCATTTTTCAGCGATACCAACAGAACTTGCCAATTGAGTGATGCATTTTTAAATCGCCGTTTAGTGGCGCCATTTTCGCACGGGGCGGATCCTGTTTGTGACTCAGAACCTTGTGATGACCGTCGCACCGATTGAGGTAAACTTATCCATCCCTATCAAGGCCTTGGGCGCGTCTTCCAGGCTGATTTTTTCCCCCACCAACCGGGCCGGATCCAACTTGCCATTTTTAATCATGTCGAGCATCGCGCCATAGCGATGCGCCTGCATCCCGTGCGAACCAAGCAATTCGATCTCTTGTCCTACGATCTTTGGCATGGGTACTGCTGGCGAAGCGTGATCACCCAGCATCAGACCGACCTGAATGTGCTTGCCGCGCGGACGCAGGCAGAGGATTGAGTTGGTCATAGTGACGGGATGACCCAAAGCGTCGATTGACACATGGGAGCCGCCTTTGGTGATTTCGCGGATCGCTTCGGGAACATCAGCATCTGTACCGTTAATGGTCGCAACTGCACCCAGTTCTTGCGCAAGTTCGAGTCTGGCTTCGTCTAGATCAACCCCGATGACATTGGCCCCGACGGCGGCAGCAATCATAACGGCTGACAGACCGACCCCACCGCAGCCATGTACGGCAACCCATTGACCGGCCGAGACCCTTCCTTGATCGACGACCGCGCGGAATGAAGTGGCAAACCTGCAGCCAAGGCTGGCGGCGGTTGCAAATTCCATGGTTTCAGGCAGCGCGACCAAATTAAGGTCAGCCTGATGAATTGGTACATATTCCGCGAAACTGCCCCAATGGGTAAAGCCGGGTTGCTCTTGATACAGACAGGTTTGCTGATGCCCTGCGTGACATTCGCTGCACGTTCCGCAGCCGCAGACGAAAGGCACGGTTACCTTGTCGCCAACTTTCCAGTTCTTTACATCCCGTCCGACGGCTTCGACCACGCCAGCCAACTCATGACCGGGTATGTGAGGCAGCTCGATATCACTGTCATGCCCCATCCACCCGTGCCAATCGCTACGACAAACGCCGGTGGCTTCGACCTTCAGAACAACGCCATGAGTATCGGGTGCAGGGTCGTCGACTGTGACAACCTTGGGGGTTTGTTGGAACTTCTCGAACAGGACAGCCTTCATAGTGTGCTCTTTCATTTTTTCGAAAAGTTGTGTGAACCTAAACCAACTCAGCCGAACTGATCCAGCCTTAGGGATGAACCCAGGTTGTGGCATTTTAGCACTATTTTAACCAAATCCAGTTTTAGACAAATTTAAGAAATCCACTCTCCTTAAACTTGCGCATATCTTTCTTTAGGTGGTGATGGGGAAATTCCCAAAAGCAATGTGTTGCTTTTGGGTGCAGCTCTTCTTTGCCTTCTGTGCTGGTGAATTGGGTTGTAGGGTCTCAAGGTGTCAAAGTTTTCAAACCTGCTGTTTGCGCTTTCTATTTTTCTATTTAATTCAACACCTTTGCTTGCCGCGCCGACCGCAGATTCAATTGTTGGAGACACTGTTAACAACCCTGTGACTGGTCTGGATACGACAGTCACCGCACTGATCGTGGATCCCGCTTCAACACCTACAGCCGGGACGACGGCTTTTGTTGAGACGGCGGATGGCTATGTGTTTCTCGTCAAAGATGCCGGCGATACAATTTACAACTCCGACAATCCCCCACTGGCATTTGAGATTGTATCCATAACGGGAACAACGGCTCAGATCAGTAATTCTGGTGCGACCGGAACGGCCAGCTTGTCCACTCAGCTGACCCTGTCTCAGTACAACAGCAACTTCAACAGTTCGGGTACTCCTGGCTCTGTCACCCCGCCGGTGAACGTCTCCGGACCCAACGGTGTGAGCCAGGTCGTTTACGGGCGAGATGGCAGCAATGGGCGCGATGGTGCGCTTGTTGTGCCACCAAGTTCAGGTGGAAACGGTGCCGATGGCCCAACCCAGACACAAACCCTGAGCGGGAATGTCAACGCAACCAGCAATGTCGGTTGGCAAGTGGGTAGCGTTGGCGGTGACGGTGGTCAGGGCGGCGACTCGTATCTGAGCTTTTGGGACGGGCGCGATGGCGGCGACGGCGGGGAAGGCGGCACGGTTAACGCAACACAATCCTCCAGCAGCACGATCCAGACATCGGGCGACGGCTATGACGGTATATTTGCCTTCAGCCGCAGCGGCGAGGCTGGTGATGGCGGAAGCGGCTTCGCGGCTCCGGGTGGGGGCACCGGTGGCCACTCGGCAGATGGTGGCGATGTAACAGTTACGCAGCGGGGTGACATTTCTACGTCCGGCGACTCGGCTGATGGCATCTATGCGCTGAGCGTGTCGAACAATGGCGGTAATGGTGGGTCACAATGGGGGCTGGTTGGCTCGTCCGGTAACGGAGGCTATGGCGGTAGCGGTGGCACCGTAACGGTAAACACGGCCTCAAGCGGTAGCATCTTGACGACCGGCGACTACGCGAACGGGATTTACGCCCAATCCATCGGCGGTTCGGGGGGGTCAGCGGGGACAAGTGGCAACTTGTTGGTTTCGCTCATTGGCGGGGCCGATAATGGCGGAAATGGAGGCAGGGTTAACGTCTCGCACGGTGGCGCGATTGAAACACAAGGTGATTTCGCGCGCGGTATTGTTGCCCAGTCCATCGGCGGCGGCGGCGGTTCGGGCGGAACTGCAGGCGGTCTGGTATCCCTTTCTCTTGGTGGCGTGGGCTCGAACGGCGGTAGCGGGGACTCGGTGAATGTCACTGTGCAAGGTTCGGGAAGCATCCTGACTTCGGGCATTGGGGCTGACGGTGTCATGGCGCAATCCATCGGCGGCAGCGGCGGAACCGGTGCAAACTCCTATGGGCTTGTTGCGATTGGTGGCACAGGATCTCGGGGCGGAACGGGCGCTGCAGTGAGCGTCAGCAACTACGGGCGTATTGTAACCGAAGACGACAACGCCCGCGGGATTATCGCGCAATCCATCGGCGGCGGTGGCGGTGATGGTGGCTCGTCCGGTGGAATGGTCTCGGTCGGTGGCAATGGCAGCGGCGGTGGCAGCGGGTCCACTGTGACGATCGTGAATGACGGGATCATCACCACTTCGGGTGATGATGCGATGGGTATTCTGGCCCAGTCGATTGGTGGCGGTGGCGGCAATGGTGGTTCGTCCGGTTCGGTAGGTGCGTTTGTCGGGGTAGCCATCGGTGGTGATGGCGGGGCCGGAGGGACCGGTGGCAATGTCAATGTAACCTTATCCAACACCGATGGCAGCCAGCCGTCGGCTATCCGGACTTCGGGCGCGCGCTCGGCAGGTGTATTTGCACAATCCGTCGGCGGCGGTGGCGGCAACGGTGGCGGAGCGGTCTCGGTTGCGGTTGGCGCATTTGGCGCGGCATCGGTCTCGGTTGGTGGGTCCGCTGGCAATGGTGGCAACGGTGGGACGGTCACGCTTAGCGGCAGCGGTTCAGCTTCTGTACAAACCGGTGGTGACGACTCGGTTGGGGTGATGCTGCAATCTGTTGGCGGTGGTGGCGGCAATGGTGGCTATGCCGTATCTGTCGCAGCGTCAGGCGGCCCGGTATCGGGTTCGCTGGCTGTTGGGGTTGGCGGTGACGGTGGTACGGGCGGCACGGGTGGTCCGGTCACGGTTGGCCAGTTCGATGGTAGTGGCGTCGCAACAGCAGCTGGGTTTGAAGGCACTGTCGTCACGACCGGAAACCGGTCGACAGGTATGCTGTTTCAGTCCGTCGGCGGTGGTGGTGGCAATGGTGGATTGGCGGTCGCCACGACCGGTGGCGCCTCGGCACTATTTTCGGGCAACGTATCAGTTGGAATTGGCGGCAAGGCCGGCAGTGCGGGCAATGGTGGACTTGTTCAGGTCTATACCAATGCTGACGTGACCACGACTGGCACAAGCTCCAGCGCGATCATCGCCCAATCCGTGGGTGGCGGTGGCGGTAATGGTGGTGGAAGCATCGCGGCCGGTATCAGCGCAAGCGGAGGCGCTGCGGTCGGGATCAACGTCGGTGTCGGCGGAGATGGTGGAGGTGCCGGTATCGGTGGCAACGTCACTTTGCGTGCCGGTGGGACCTCAATCGAAACCAGTGGCGCATTCTCCAGCGGTGTCGTTGCGCAATCCGTTGGCGGCGGCGGTGGTAATGGTGGTTATGCCATCGGTGCCAGTGCCGATATTGCGGGCGGCGCTGCCGGGTCCATCAGTGTAGGCCTCGGCGGTAAAGCTGGCGGTGGAGGTGCGGGCGGTACAGTGACGGCCCAAGTTGATGCGGATGTTACAACCCGTGGGGACGATGCCGGTGCGGTCGTGGTTCAATCCATCGGCGGTGGCGGTGGCAATGGCGGCTTCAGCGTCGCTGCTGGCTTGGCGGCCGGCGGTGGCGGTGCCGGAACGATTGGAGTCGGACTTGGCGGCGACGGAGGCAGCGGCGGCATAGGCGGTACGGTAACCGGCGTGCGCGTCAACGGCGACGTTCGGACCGAAGGTGCACGCTCGACGGCTGTCGTTATTCAATCCATCGGCGGTGGCGGTGGTAATGGTGGTTTCAATGTCACCGCCGGAGTGGCAGCGGCAGGAGCCGGTGCTGGGTCAATTGGCGTCGGGCTCGGCGGCAACGGCGATACAGGCGGCAATGGCGGCGTGGTTGAAGGCCAGGTTGCAGGAAACGTCACAACAGTGTCCGAAGGTTCAGGCGGCGTAGTTTTCCAATCCATCGGCGGCGGTGGTGGCAATGGTGGCTTCAACGTGACGGCCGGTGTTGCTGGTTCGGGGGCAGGTGGCGGTGCCGTCACCGTAGGCCTTGGTGGCGACGGCTCAGGAGGTGGAATCGGTCAATCGGTGACCGGTCGCGTCACAGGCACAGTAAGCACCGGTGGCGCGGACTCAACTGCCGTTCTGGCACAGTCCGTTGGCGGCGGCGGTGGCAATGGTGCTTTTAATGTTAGCGCGTCACTTGCAGGGGCTGGGGTTGCGAGCGGTGCAGTTTCAGTTGGCCTTGGCGGCGACGCAGGTACGGGCTCGACGGGTGGCACAGTCAATCTGACGATTACAAATACGATTGTAACTGTCGGGGACCGTTCTTCAGGCGTCGTCGCCCAATCCATCGGCGGTGGTGGCGGCAATGGTGGGTTTAATATCTCGGGGACTGGGGCCGGTGCAGGTACTGCAAGCGGTGCGGTCAGCGTCGGGCTTGGTGGAACGGGCGCAGGTGGCGGTAATGGCGGGTCGGTTACGCTACGATCCAGTGGGACAATTCTGACGCAAGGCGACTCGGCGACAGCATTCCTTGCGCAGTCCATCGGCGGTGGCGGAGGTAACGGCGGGTTTAACGTCAGCGCATCGGTTCAGGGATCGGGCACTGCAGGGGCTGGCGTCTCGGTCGGATTGGGTGGCAACGGCGGCGGTGGCGGCGATGGCAGCACGGTCGATGCCACATCGAACAATGCGGTTGAAACGCAGGGGGATCAGTCCTCGGGCGTCGTAGCGCAATCCATCGGTGGCGGAGGCGGCAACGGTGGGTTCAACGTAGCCCCGGTTCTGTCGGGCGCAGGTACAGCCAGTGGTGCGGTGAGTGTAGGACTGGGTGGTTCAGGTGATACCGGCGGCAATGGCGGCATTGTCACGCTGACCTCGAATGGCACCATCCTGACGGATGGCTTCGCCTCTAGCGGGTTTGTTGCGCAGTCGCTTGGCGGTGGCGGTGGTAACGGCGGGTTCAATGTCTCGCCCACCGTGTCCGGGGCTGGAACGGGTGCGGGATCAGTTTCGGTTGGTCTGGGCGGCTCAGGGTCCGCCGGGGGTGACGGCAGTTTGGTGACGGCCAGCACAACAGCTAACGTGGTAACCCGAGGGGATGCTTCGGTGGGTATCCTCACGCAGTCCGTTGGTGGCGGCGGTGGTAATGGTGGCTTCAATGTCTCACCGGCTTTGGCTGGGGCCGGCACCGGATCGGGCGCGATCAGCGTTGGTCTGGGTGGGTCCGGTGGCAGCGGCGGCACGGGGGGTGTTGTTGGCCTGACGGTTGCCAATAGTGTTCAAACCGAAGGTGCGCAGTCCAGCGCAGTTGTGGCGCAATCAATCGGCGGCGGCGGCGGCAATGGCGGGTTCAACGTTTCTGCTTCCGTCGGTGGCGCAGGTACGGGTTCTGGCGCTGCGGCAGTTGGCTTGGGCGGCCGTGGAACTGGCGGCGGTGACGCCTCGGCGGTCACGGCGAATGTAACCGGGAATCTGATCACGCAAGGTGAAACCTCTAGCGGTCTCTTGGCACAATCTGTGGGCGGCGGCGGTGGCAATGGTGGCATGAACGTCTCGGTCGCAGTGGCCGCGGCGGGCACCGGATCAGGTGGCGCGTCAGTAGGCCTTGGCGGCGCGTCCGGCACCGGTGGCAACGGAGGCACAGTTGAAGCCACATTGAACGGCAACGTTTCGACACAAGGCGATGAATCCGGCGGGGTGATCGTGCAGAGCCTTGGCGGCGGTGGTGGCAATGGAGGCATGAATGTTTCCGCCACAGTCACTGTTGCCGGAACCGGCAGCGGCGGTGCGTCTGTCGGTCTTGGTGGCAGCGGTGGCGACGGTGGCGACGCGGATACGGCCGAAGGCACGGTCGTTGGCAATGTTACCACTACCGGTGACAATTCTGGCGGCGTCTTGGTGCAATCTGCTGCAGGCGGCGGTGGCAATGGCGGGCTGAATGTATCAGCCGCCGTGAACATCTCGGGCACCGGAGGCGGCGCCGTCGGGGTTGGCATCGGTGGCTCGGGTGGCGATGGCGGTGCTGCGAGCGCGGCGACGGGGTCGGTCACCGGCGATGTCACTACCAGTGGTGAGAACGCGACGGGCGTTCTGGTCCAATCCGTTGGCGGCGGCGGCGGTAATGGCGGCGTCAACATTTCGGGCGCTCTGAGCATCGCACGCACTGGATCGGGTGCGGCAGGTATCGGCGTGGGCGGCTTCGGCGGCAGTGGCGGGACCAGCGGGGTAGTCGACAACACGTTCTCTGGCAATGTGAGCACCTCGGGTCCGCGGTCGGCTGGTATTATCGCACAAAGCCTTGGCGGAGGTGGCGGCAATGGCGCCACAAACATTTCCGGGGCCATTTCTGTAGCCAGCAACTATTCCGGGGGTTTGGGGATCGGCGTCGGCGGCTTTGGCGGGGACGGTGGTGCGGCAGATAACGTCACGCAGCGGGTCACCGGAGATGTCATGACAACCGGTGATGACTCGGTCGGCATTCTGACGCAAAGCCTCGGCGGCGGTGGTGGCAACGGCGGCACCAACATCTCGGCAGCGTTGTCTCTGTCCCGATCAGCCAATGCGGCGGTCGGCATCGGTGTGGGCGGCTTTGGCGGCGGCGGCGCTGATGCCGGAGCGTTGGTGCAATCGACAATCACCGGCGGAGTGACCACGACCGGCGATCGCAGCACCGGGATCCTGACACAGAGCCTTGGCGGCGGTGGTGGCAACGGCGGCACTAATATCTCGGCCTCGTTGGGTATCAGCCAGGAAAATGGCGGCTCGGTCAGTCTGGGCGTTGGCGGCTTCGGTGGCGGGGCGGGTAACGCTGGCGAAGTGAACAGCACATTGCGCTCAAGAACGGACAGCAGTGGCACAACTTCGGTGGTAACCACTGGCGTAGACAGTATTGGTGTCATGGCCCAGTCGGTCGGCGGCGGCGGCGGTAACGGCGGTCTGAACGTTTCTGGCGCTGTCAATCTCACCGGCAAATCCGGTGCAGCGGTTGCCCTGGGACTTGGTGGCTTCGGTGGCGGTGGTGGCAATGCCGATGCGGTCACGTTGGATGTTCAAAGCGATGTAGTGACGGCGGGTGACGGGTCGCATGGTCTGTTTGCGCAAAGCCTTGGTGGCGGTGGCGGTACCGGGGGCGTGAATATTTCGGGCACTCTGGCGCTGACTAAACCATCGGGGTCGGACACGATCTTTTCGGTTTCAGCGGGTGTTGGCGGCTTTGGCGGGGCTGGCGGTGACGCAAGTGACGTCGATCTGGACTATACCGGCAATGTGCAGGCCGTTCCGATGGTCGAGCAACCGGATGGAACATTCGCTGTTGATGAAAGCAAAGGAGCCAGTGGCATCATTGCTCAGTCGCTTGGCGGCGGCGGCGGTGACGGTGGTACGAACGTCTCGGGCGGCCTCGCGATCAGCGGCAAACCCGGCGCAGGCCAGACAGATAGCAGCAAATCCTACGCGGTTGTCGTGGGCGTCGGGGGCTTTGGTGGCGGCGGTGGAGACGCCGGAAATGTCGATGTGAACATTGGCGCAGGCAGTACGATCACAGCTCACGGCACTGGCCAATCCGGCCTGCTGGCCCAATCCGTTGGCGGCGGCGGTGGCAACGGTGGTCTGAACGTGTCAGGCGGGATCGTATCCGACAGCTCTCTGATCGTGGGCGTCGGTGGTTTCGCAGGCGATGGCGGTCAGGCCGGAGACGTCACGGTCACCTCGCAAGCGGATATTACGGTTACAACGAACCCGGATGATATCTCGATCCCCAACACAACGACCTTCGAAGACAAACTGCGTGATTTCCTGGGCGACTCGATCGTAGATGAGACCGAGGAATTGGCGTCGAACTTCGGGTTGGAACGCCTGTTCATCGACATGGGTGTCTTCAACGAAGAAAAGCCGGATACTGACGGTTCGGCGGGTCTACTGGCGCAGTCCATCGGCGGCGGCGGCGGCAATGGCGGTCTGAATGTCTCGGGTGGAATCGCGCTCAGCAAAGATGGCAAGATCCCTTCGGTTACGTTTGGCGTCGGAGGCTTTGGCGGTGACGGCAATGTCTCGGGCAATGTGGGCGTCAATCACGCGGGAACTGTGTCAGTCGCCGGCAACTGGAAACATGGAGTTTTGGCCCAGTCGATCGCAGGCGGCGGTGGCAACGGTGCTTTGAACGTGACCGGGCAGCTGAACTATGGCGACTCCAACAACTCGGACGGCAAAACGGATCTGAGCATTGTGGGCGGCCTTGGCGGCCACGGAGGTACTGGTGCGGATGCGGGTGACGTGTCGGTCACTCAGACCGGCAACATCGCAACAAATGGCTATCACGCGCGCGGAATCTTTGCCCAGAGCATCGGCGGCGGCGGTGGTACCGGCGGCATTAATGCGACCTTTGTTGGTACCAAGGACAGCTCACCTATCGCGATGGGGATCGGCGGCTTTGGCGGCGGTGGCGGCGATGCGGGTGACGTGACCGTCGCGCGTGGCACAGCGGCCCTTGCTGCGGGGACAATCACGACCGATGGCGTTGGATCGCACGGTATCGAGGCGTCAAGCATTGGCGGCGGCGGCGGCGATGCGGGGATCAACGCAGTTGTGGGTATCAGCAAGACCACCGGCAACCAAAGCAACGGCGGCACAGGCGATTCATCCGATCGTAAGACACCGACCAATACCGGCGTCGATGACTCGGTCATCGCCAACTACAACGCGGTTTTGGATGAGCTTGAAGGCAAGGTGAACCCTGCAGATTCCTCTGGCAATAAAACCGGTGTGTCAGCGGTGGTTGCCATCGGTGGCGATGCAGGTACGGCAGGGGACGGTGGCGAGGTCGATGTTGATCACTATGGTGATATCGTCACCTTGCAAGATGGCAGCCACGGTGTGTTTGGGCAATCCATCGGCGGTGGCGGCGGCAACGCCGCCTTGAACCTCGGCATGACCTATGAGCTTGCCTCCGACGCGACCAACAAAGGCTTTGGCTTGGCTATTGGCGGCGGCACGGGTGAGGGCGGCATCGGTGGTTCGGTGGATGTGCGCAATACAGGCGACATCGCGACCTCGGGCGCAGATTCCCATGGTCTGTTTGCGCAGTCCGTTGGCGGCGGCGGCGGCAATGCTGGCTACAATTCGGCATCGACGTCGGTTGATGGCGGCAATGTAAACATCCAGATCGGCCGCACGGGTGGAACCGGGGGCAGCGGCGGGGACGTCTATGCCAGCTCGAACGGCGCGATCAGCACGACGGGCAACCGGTCTTATGGCTTCTTTGCACAGTCCATCGGCAATGGCGGGGGTAACTCGTCATCAACTTCGGTCAGCATCGGCACCCCGAAATCCGGCGACAGCAAAGGCAACAAAGCCAGCCTGTCAGTCGGGCTTGAAGGCGGTACGGGTGGCGCGGCAGGCGATGTGACTTCTGTGGTGGCGGGCACCGTCGTCACGCAGGGCGATGACGCACATGGCTTATTTGCGCAGTCCGTTGGCGGCGGCGGAGGCAATGGCGGTAAGGCCAGCAACTCGGCTGGCAAGGGCACGTCAATTGCCTTGTCCATCGGTGGTACCGGCGGCACCGGAGGCGTTGGTGGCACGGTGGACGTGACCAACACTGCCCAGATCGCAACGTTCGGAGATCGCTCGATTGGGCTGATGGCGCAATCCATCGGTGGCGCAGGCGGAACTGGCGGCATGGTACAGGCCGGACAATCGAACCTCGATACCATCAAAGCTGTGGTCAACCCGTCCACAGTCGGCACCACAGCATCGATCAACATAGGCGGTACAGGTGGGGACGGTATGACCTCGGACATCGTGACCGTTGTGAGCGACGGAATAATCAGCACAGCAGGCACCATGGCCCATGGTATCTTTGCGCAGTCCGTCGGAGGCGGCGGCGGCATGGGTGGTGTCGTGGAAAACCGCATCATCAGCCTGCGTAAAGAGATTGGAAACACCGCGACATTATCCATCGGCGGCAACGGCGGCTCGGGTGCGATGTCGGCGGCGGTATCTGTGACCAACCGGGACGTGATCCTGACCACGGGCGACAAGTCGGTGGGTATCTACGCGCAATCGGTCGGCGGTGGCGGTGGTGATGCACAGCAGGTTCGAAACATTATTCTGGGCCGGTCCTCGGAGGGGTCTACGACAAACGCGATCCTTATTGGTGGCACCGGCGGCACCGGTGGTTCTGGCAGTACAACCACTGTTGTGAACGAAGCCGATGGTACGATCGTGACCAGCGGAGCGGAAAGCCACGGTATCTTCGCGCAGTCTGTCGGCGGTGGCGGCGGCAATGGCGGATCGACAATCTCGGTTGATGGTCGCTATGGCGGGGCCGAGGCGAGCACTCGGCGGGCGTTGCAGTTTGGCCTGGGTGGCTCGGGTGGTTCCGGTGGAACCGGAGGCAACGTGGCCGTCACAAATGCGGGCACGATCCTCACCATTGGTGCAGGTGCGCATGGCATCTTTGCTCAATCCGTTGGTGGCGGCGGCGGCAACGGTGGGAGTTCGATTACTGGGACGCTGCGGCTAAAGACTGGGGACAACAGCTCTCCGACCGCGCAGTTGAACATCGGTGGTTCGGGTGGCAGTGGCAATGCTGCCGGAAACTCGGTTGTCACCAATACCGGCGACATCCGCGTTGATGGCGAAGGGGCCTACGGTATCTTCGCGCAATCCGTTGGTGGGGGCGGCGGTAACGGTGGTTTGGCCGTCGCGATGGATGTGAACGACCTCAAAAACACCATGACCGGCCAGTCATACTCGAAGATCGCCATTGGCGGTTCTGGTGGCGACGGTGCGGATGGTGGAGATGTCACGGTCAACCATACCGGTACGATTGTCGTGAACGCTGAAAACGGGTTCGGTATCTATGCCCAATCCGTAGGTGGCGGCGGCGGTAATGCGGGATATTCGGTATCGTCGCCCTTGGTCTCGGCGCTGGACTACACGATCTCTCATGTGTTGGGCGCGCGAGAAGGGACCACCGGATCGGTGGGAACCGCGACTGTCAATTCAACCGGTGACATTCTGGTGAATGGTGCAGGCAGCGAGGCCATCTTCGCACAATCCGTCAATGGCGGCGGCGGCAACTCCGAAACATCGGTCGACTTTACGACCGCGACGGCAAGCGCGGGTGGAACCGGCACTGTTTATATCAGTGACATCTCGCTGGGCGGTGATGATGTTTCGGGCACGGCGGGCAGCCAGGTTGCCCAGTCGCACGTCGGTAACATAGCGACCACCAGTGACCGCTCGACAGGTCTGATGCTGCAGAGTGTTGGCGGCGGTGGTGGCACATCGGCCAACAACATCAGCCTTCAGGATGGCGACGGTATCGAGATTGATGCGCGCCTGGGCGCGATTGATACGAATGATGCAGCAGGTGGCGATGTGTTCGGCAGCCGGACTGGCGATGTCGGCACTGATGGTGCGTTTTCCTCGGCAGGTACGGCGCAATCTATTGGCGGCGGCGGCGGTAAGCTGGTGCTCAACAGCACGGGCACGGCTGATACCAACAGGTTTGCTTCGGTAATCCTGGGGTCCGATCCAAGCTTCCGCAACAGCGGCGGTGATATCGATCTTGATCTGAATGGAGATGTCTTCACCAGCGGTGACCGGTCCTTTGGCCAAAGCGTTCAAAGCATCGGCGCGGGCGGTGGTGAAGCTGTCGTTGCTGGTCTTGGAGGCGTCGATGTGACCCTCGGGGCGCAGGACGATTCAACTGGAGATGGCGGCAACGTCGATTTCACCAATGCCGGTGACGTAAACACAAGTGGTATCGGATCGCATGCGTTCGTGATCCAGAGCATCGGCGGCGGCGGTGGTCTTGTCACGACAGACCTGGACCCCAGCCAGGTGACCGTAAATCTGTCAGCTGCAAATGGCGGGGACGGCGGGGACATTCTGTTCTCGCAAACTGGTAACACAGTCACCAGCGGAGAGAACGCGATCGGTGTTGCAGCGCAATCGCTGGGTGGCGGTGGCGGCATCGTCGACTCCATATTCCGGGGTGCCGCAGGTGGCGCCGGGTCGGGCGGTGCTATCGACATGACCCTGACCGGCAATGTGATGTCGGTCGGCGACGGTGGCATTGGTGTCTTTGCACAATCCGAAGGCCGTGACGGTGCAGACGCCATTATGCTTGGGTTCGATGGTGTTGTCATGGGCGGCACCGGGCAAGCGATCTCGGTTGCCTCGATCATTGTCGAAGGAGGTACCGACAACACGCTGACCCTATCAGAAGACACGGTGCTGATCGCGGGCAATAACCAACTGGTGAACGGCGGCGATGGCAATGAACAAATCACGCTGTCCGGACGCGCGCTTGGGAACCTGAACCTTGGTGACGGGACGAATGGCCTGACCGTGGAAGATGGTGCAACCTTCTATGCATTGGATACCGTGAATCTGGGCGACGCCGGGCTCATGCAGGTGGATGGCAACTTGGTTCTGGGCGCAAATTGGGGCGTCGACGGAGGCCTGACGGCTGCTGTTCAAGCGGATGATTTTTCCTTCACCGAGAATGTTAGCCAGACCACGAACGTGACCGGAAGTCTGGCCTTTGGCGGCACTGCGACTTCAACGTTCGACGTGTATTTCCGAACCACTGGCATATCGGGTGGAGACAGCGATCTGATCAATGTCACCGGGGATGCCACCATTGGTGGTACATTGGTGCCGCGGTTGAACACGCTCGAACGCGCATTGCCGCTTGTCATCATCAATCCCGATGGAACGGCCGCAGATGCTGGCACGACCATCCAAGACACTGTGGTTCTGGATTACTCCATTGGTTTGAACGGGGCGACGTCGGACGGCAGTTCGATCGATCTGGTGATCACACCAGACTATTCGACGCCTAGGATGAACTCCAACCAGACCGCGATCGGTGACTATATCAATGATGTCCTGAACGGGCGGGGAACGTCCGACCAGGGCGAGCTTTTGGCGCTGATCGGGAACATGCAATCCGAGGCCGATGTGATCGCGGCCATTGAGAGCTTGTCGACAGCGGACTACGCCGCAGATGCGGTGGATGCGTATTTTGGCACGCGGGTATTCGCGGATACGCTGCAAAACTGCGAACGCTACACCAATTATCAAGCCGGGGATGATCCGCGTAACTGTATCTGGTTTACCGGCGGCCGCTATTTCTTCGACCGCGAGCAGACCGGGATTTACAACGATCTGAACGTCAATAACACCAATTGGTCGGCGGGTGTCCGTCTACCGGTGGGGGATGAGTTGTATGCAGGGTTTGCCCTGGGCTACGACCAGATCAGCCTGCAGAACGGATCGCAATACAATGCATCCGGCGATCGGTTCAATCTGGGTGCATCGCTGACCAAATACACAGGCGCGTGGGAGTTTGCGGCCATGCTGTCGGCAGGTTGGTCAAACTACGATACAAGCCGTGCAGGTGGGATCCGGGGCGTTTTGCCCAATGGCACAATTGTGGACACCGTTGGTGTCAGCGAGATCAAGCACAAGATGAACCACCAGAACCTGCGGCTCAGCCTGGCGTATGATCAAAGACTTGGCGCTGGTGGAGCGTATCTGCGCCCCGAACTGGCCGTCGATGCGACGCGGTTGGCGACGGAAAGCAATGGCGATGCCACTTTGTCAGGTATCGTCTTGCAGGACGACAACGAGATGATCTATTCGCTGACGCCGTCGATTGAGATCGGGACCGAGCAGATCCTGAGCGCCTCGCAGAAACTGCGTGCGAGCCTGCGCGCCGGTGCCATCCTCTCGTCTGACGACACGGTGTCGGTAACCGCTGGCTTCAGTGGGGCCAGCGCCGCCGACGGAGGGTTCGTGAATACCAGCTATATCGGTGACGCCCACGGCGTCGTGTCCGCGCGGTTGGGATTGTTTGCTTTGGATGACAGCAGCTTTATCAACCTGAGCCTGGACCATATGTTTGGGGACTCAACCGAAGCCCTGCAGGTTGGCATTGGCCTTGGGATACAATTCTAGTTTATGAGGAACAGCAGTATGAAAACTTGGATCTACGCTTTGGTGGCGTCGTTCGGTTTGACAACTCAACTTGGCGCACAGGAAAACGAAGCGCCATTGTGGTCGGTCAACTGCAGCAATCAGGTCAACGGAACTGAACTGATTTGTGAAATGACCCAGACCATTATCTTAACCGAGAATAATCAAAGGCTTGCTTCGATTGCGTTCGTCAAACCTGCCGGCAGAGACGAGATCGAAGCGGTGCTGACACTGCCATTTGGCCTGCTGTTCTCTGAAGGGCTGATTGCTAAAGTGGATGATGCCGAGATCGCGCGGCTGGATTTTCTAACCTGCGAAGCACAGGGTTGTTTTGCCCGTTCTCCTGTTTCTCAGGACTGGATGTCAAAGATGCGCGCTGGCAATCTGTTGAGTATTGAAAGCGTAAACCGGGTCGGCGATCCAATTTCCTTTGGTTTCGATCTGGCGGGATTTAGCAGAATATCCGATATGCTGCCGTGATTGCCTGGCCTTCCTTCCAGAAGGCCGCGCAAGCCTTCTTGGTCAGCAACGCGTAGAAGGGTCTGACCAGAGCGTTCATTTTGTGATTGCGCTCGCAACGAGCGGAGGCTGCGGCGTAGGGCTATGTGATGGCTTTGGATTTCCGAAATGCGATCGTTCGCGCCGACTAGTTCTCAGAGACACTCCCGGTCGGCGATGTCGAGGGTGCGGTCCAGAATCGCCAGCCCTGTCATCAGGTCGTCTTCACTGATGTTGAGCGGTGGGGTCAGGCGGATCACGTTCGAGAAGAAGGACAGGTAGAGGCCTTCGTTCATCGCAAAGCTCATCATCTCGCTCATGGGTTTGGCGTCCGCACCTTTGGCGGCAAATGGCACCAGCGGTTCGCGGGTGTCGCGGTTCTTGACCAGTTCGATGCCGTTGAACATGCCCTTGCCGCGAATATCCCCGATCGAGGGGTGTTTCTTTGCCAGCTTGTGCAGCTCTGCGCGCATCTTTTCCCCCACCGCGTTGGCGTGGGCCAGCGTGCCTTCTTCCTGCATGGCTCGGATCGCGGCAATGCCAGATGCGCATGCCAGCGGATGGCCGGCATAAGTCAGGCCTCCGGGCAATGGGTAATCGCGCAGCCAGTCATGCAGCTCGGTACTGACGGACATGGTGCCAAGCGGCACGTAGCCCGAGTTGATGCCCTTGGCCGAACAAATGATGTCCGGCTGAACACCCCAGTGATCGACGGCGAACCATTTTCCGGTCCGGCCAAACCCGGCCATGACCTCATCCGCGATCAGTAGGATGCCGTATTTTTCGCAGGTTGCCTTAATAGATTGCAGATATCCGTCGGGTGGCACGATGATCCCGTTTGTGCCGACAATAGGTTCCAGAATGACAGCGGCCACGGTGTTGGGGTTTTCATACATCAGGATTTCTTCCAGATGCGGCCCGCCTTGGGCGACCGGGCACTGGGCCGGGTCTTTGTGGCCTGTTGGTAACCGATAGACGTAAGGATCAAGCATCCGCACGATGCCCGGCATATCGGCGCGGGTCAGATGGTGGCGCGGGTCGCCGGTCAGCGATAGCGTGCCACCGGTTGCCCCGTGGTAGGAACGGTAGCGGGCAATGATCTTTGTCCGACCGGTGTAATGCCGCGCCAAACGGATCGCGGTTTCATTGGCGGCGGACCCTCCTGTTGTAAAAAAGGTTGATGAGATGTTGGCAGGTGTGATCTCGGTCATGATTGCCGCGAGTTCTGATCGAACATCCGAGCCCATGGCCGGGCCGATATAACAAAGCTTGTCCGCCTGATCCTTAATCGCTTGTACGATCTTGGGGTGCTGATGACCCATATTGGCGTTCACCAGCTGGCTTTGAAAATCGAGGTAGCGTTTGCCGTCGCTGTCCCAGAACCAACTGCCCTGAGCACCTGTTATGACGCGCGGGCGGCTGCCCTGCTTTGACCAGCTTTGCAGGTAATGGTCCGCGTGCATGTCTTTGACCCATTCGGGATCATGGGAGGGGTAGGCGTTGCTGAAGTCTTCCATAACAGGCCTCTTGGCGTGCGGGGTTGGGATCAATCGATGATGGTTACTGGCTGGTCCAAAGCGTCTGCATCAGGCGTGACGCCAAGGCCGGGGCCTTCGGGTGGGGCGATGCGACCGTTCCGGCGGCTAGGTGCATTCGGATCGAGACGCGGTTTGACATAGTGGGACAAATCGCAGGTATTCATGATGCCGCGCGCTGGGGTTGAGGCTGCAAGATGCAGCGAGGCGGCGGTCGTAACATCGCTGCCCCAAGTGTCCTCGATGCACATCTGCGTGCCAAGCGACAGGCAGAGATCGCGGATTTGACGCATCGTCGAAAGGCCGCCCATCTTCGACAGTTTCAGTGCGGCGGCATCCATGCAGCCAGCGCGGTGTCCTGCCAGAACCGAATGAATGTCACAGGCGCTTTCGTCCAGCTTCATCGGCAGACCAGTCGCGGCGCGGACATGGGCGCATTCCTCAATCGTGGCGCAGGGTTGTTCCAGCATTATGTCCAGATGCGAGACAGCGCGACCAACTCGTGTAGCGGTCAGCGTATCTGACCCGCAATTCCAGTCTCCATAAACCAACGGGCCATCACCTACAGCCTCGCGCACCTGAATCAAACGAGCAACGTCGGCTTCCCAGTTGTTGTCCGCGCCCAGCTTCACCTGAAACTGTCGCATGCCCTGATCAAAGGCATCGCGCGCCATGTGCGCCATTTCATCCGGCGCGATACAGGTGATAGAGTGATACAGCGGTATATCCGCAACCGCCCGCCCACCCAGCAAAGCATGAAGCGGCAGTCCTGCTGCCTGTGCGGTCAGATCCCAAAGCGCTGTATCAATGGCTGACTTGGCGTAGCCATGCCCGATCAGATGCTTATTAAGGCGCTCCATCAGCGCTTCGGGACCAACCGGGTTAGCGCCGATGAGAACGGGTGCCATCTCTTCAAGCGCTGGAGCCACGCCCTTGGCATAGGCGGGTAAATAATGCGGGATCGGACAAACCTCTCCCCAGCCCGATGCGCCGGTGTCGGTATCCAGGCGGACGACCACGGAAACCGTCGTATCGCAGGTCTTGCCCTCGGCCATGTAATAGGTGTCATGCGAGGTCAGCGGGACTTCCCAGGCGGTGATGCGAGTAATCTTCATCAAGCGGTTTCCATCAGGCGCAGGATTCGTAGGTTGCGACAGGTGGGCCAAGGCTGTCAAAGTCCGGCGTCACCCCAAGCCCCGGAGTATCTGTGGCATAGAGTTTGCCGTCCCTTACTGTGGGGCCGCCAATCCCGGTGTTACGGGTATTGTAGTTCATCAGATCGGTCGAGTTGATCAGCATCTCTTGGGGTGTCGAGGCCGCAAAATGGGCAACTGCGGCGGTGGTGATCTGACCGCCCCATGTGTCCTCGGAGACAACCGGAATACCGTGATCAATCATGAAATCACGCACCCGGCGGGCTTTGGACAGGCCGCCCAGGTTAGAAATCTTCAAGCAACAAATTTCGGCACCCCGATCGTTCACGATGCGTCGGGCCATTTCAATCCCGGTGACGCATTCATCTAGTTTCATTGGTTGCTCGGCTACGCGGCGCACCTGCTGGCACTCGTGGTAACTGTGGCAGGGTTGTTCGAGGATAAAGTCCAGATCGCGGGTTGCGCGGGCCACACGGATGGCGTTGTCAACGCGCCAACCCTGATTGGCATCTGCCATAGCCTTTTCACCGGGTTTCAGCAGGGGCACGCCTTCGCGGATACGGTCGATATCAGTCACCCAATCCCCGCCAACCTTGATCTGGAACTGCCGGTATCCCGCTGCCCGGTGCTGTTCCATCTCGGCAATGGTCTCTGCCAAGACAGGTTTCTGCGGTACAACCCGGTACATCGGTGCACCATCGGTGAGTTTGCCGCCCATCAGCATCCAGACAGATTGTCCGGTGGACTGCCCCAGAATATCCCAACACGCTGCATCAAAGGGCGCTTTGGCATAGCCGTGGCCTTGTACCATGTTATCCATCAGCCGTTCGATCTTGGACAGCTGGCGGGGGTCCTCACCCAGTAAATGCGGGGCGGCAAGGCGGGCAAAGGCCTCGACCCCTTCGGAATGAGCGATCATGTAGTTCTCGCCGCAAGGGGCAAACTCGCCGCAGCCCTGCAGCCCTGCATCCGTGTCGATCACCACTACCGAAGACATCGACGTTGTGATCGCGTTGCCCGCCCCCCAGCCATATGAGCCGCCGATATAGGGCAGGGGGGTCTTGAAAACTTGGATACGCGTTATCTTCATGGTTTCACCACAGGGCTCCTGCGATGGCCGCCATGCGCTGAGGAGCAATCCCCGGCGCACTGACATTCAGATCACGCCAATTCACGAACCGCATCCGTACGTGGGCGCTCAGATTTCGGATCATAGGCTGCTTCGCCGAGGACAAGCCCTTTGCGGGGTACACCAGCGATAACTACTTCGATCTCTGTGCCCGGAACATTCACGTGTGGCTTGACGTAAGCAAAGGCGAGGATTTTGCCGACGCTGTGGCCATAGGCGACCGAGGCCGCTGCACCGACAACCTCGCCTTTGATCCGAATAGCCTCGCCCCCATGACCATCTTCGACCCCATCCGGTTCGATCTCCAAATAGGCGCAAATCCAAGGCATCTCGCCCGCCTCAGACTGAGCGGCACTGGCGCGCGTTGCTTCGACACCTAGATACTCTTTGTCCAGCTTGAAGAACCGGCTGACATTGGCCTCTGGCAGCGTGACCTCGTTGGTCAGTTCTCCAGCACCGGGGAATGCTTTTTCCATGCGCAGGCTGTTCATCGCAAACGAGCCGTAGTTTTCGATGCCAAATTCCTCGCCGGCAGTCCACAGTGCGTTGTAGACGTCAACGCAGGCTTCATCCGGCATGTGGAATTCCCAACCCAACTCGCCCGCATAGGACATGCGAAAGGCCCAGACCTTGTGCCCCGCGATGGTGATTTCCCGAGCCGACAGCCAGCGGAACCCGGCGTTGGACAGGTCCGCGTCGGTGCATCTGGCCAGCACCTCGCGGGATTTTGGCCCGCTCAGGGACAAAGCCGACCAATCTTCGGAGAGCGTTTTGACAAAGACTGTCTCTCCCGTGAGGTTCTGGTTCAGGTGATCGACAAGGCGTTGTTCGAAGAAGGCGGCACATACAAGGTAGAAGCGTTCTTCGGCCATGCGAACGATCGTCGTCTCAAGCTCGATCCGGCCTCGGCGATTCAAAAAGTGGGTCAGCGTGATCGAGCCGTCTTTTTGCGGCATCTTGTTGGCCGTCAGACGGTCAAGATAGGCATAGGCATCGGGGCCGGAAACTTCGACTTTGGTGAACGCGGTCACGTCCATGATGCCGACGCGTTCACGTACGGCCTGGCATTCCAGCGCCACCATGTCGAAAACCTCGTTACGGCGGAACGAATAGTGATCACGCTGTTCAACACCATTGCGCGCGAACCAGCGGGGGCGTTCGTGGCCGAAAACCTCTTCATAGACCGCGCCTTTTTCCTTGAGGATTTCATAAAGCGGCGAGGGTTTGATCGGACGCCCTGCAAGGCGGTTGAAATGCGGAAAGGGGATCTCGTGCCGCAGCTTGTAATCCTCATGCGCCTTGATGACCTGCCAGTCTTTCTTGGCATAGCTGCCAAAGCGGCGCGGATCATAGTCACGCATGTTGATATCGGCAGCACCGTGTACCATCCATTTGGCCAGTTCACGGGTCAGACCAGGCCCCCAACCGATGCCGATCTGCGTGCCACAGCAGCACCAGTAATTCTTGACGCCGGGTGCGGGGCCGACCATCGGGTTGCCATCTGGCGGGTGGCTGATTGCACCATGGACTTCGCGGGTGATGCCCAGTTCAGCAAAGATCGGCATCCGTTCCAACGAGTTTTCCAGCCATGGCATGACACGGTCATAATCCGCCTCGAATAGCCAGTTTTCGTATTCCCAAGGGCATTCATCGTGCCAGACAGAGTTTGCGTTCTCTTTTTCGTAGATTCCGATCAGGCCCTTCTTCTGTTCCATGCGGATATAGCCCGAGACCATCTTGTCATCGCGGATCACCGGCAGCTCAGTTATCAGGTCTTTGAATTCAGGCACATCTTCAGTGACAAAATAATGATGGGTCATCGAGGTCATGGGTAATTGCAGGTTCGACCATTCGCCCATCTGACGGGCATAGGTGCCGCCTGCATTAACGACGTGTTCGCAGATGATGGTGCCTTGTTCGGTTTCCACCACCCATTCACCTGCATCGTTCTGGGTGATGTTGGTCGCGCGACAGTGGCGGAAAATCTTCACACCTTTCTGGCGGGCCCCAGCTGCCATCGCCATAGTCACGTTCGAAGGATCAACGTGACCGTCATCTGGCGTGTAAAGCGCGCCAATGACACCGTCGAGGTTATAGTAGGGGTGCTTTTCAGCTATAAAATCAGGCCCTACCAACTCGATGTTGAATCCCAGCGCTCGGCCAACTGATAATGTGTGGCGCAGCCAGTCCATCTCATCCTCGGTATAGGCCAGACGGAATGAACCGCAGCCATGCCACGTGACCGCTTGACCGGTTTCTTCCTCAAGTGTCTTGGAATAAAGGCCAATGTTATAGTCGACCATTTTGCCCAGCCCGTAGGAACTGGTGGAGTGAGTAATCTGACCAGCGGCATGCCAGGTGGAGCCCGAAGTTAACTCGGCCTTTTCCAACAGCACCGTGTCTTCGCCCCAACCTTCATGGCCCAGGTGATAGGCCAGTCCGCAACCCATGACGCCACCGCCGACAATGACGACCTTTGCGCGTGCAGGCAGTTCCTTTTTAGACATCGCAACTTCCTGTTTCCGAGACATGGAATTCTGTGGACTTCCTATTGCTACATATGTACCACTGTCAATTAAAAATGGCACAAATGTACATACCGAGGTAAGCAATGTGCGGTACAGATGTTTCAAGTGGTATTGTGACGCGTACGGATGTTACGAATCCTGACGCGATCTTTTTGACTGAAACACCAGCTCGGTTTGTATCAGGAGAAAAAATATGACTGTCCTGCCAACCCACTCGCTCGAGGCCCGGTACTATACGGATCCTGACATATTCGACAAAGAGATGAACGGCCTGTTGTGCAGAACTTGGCAATACGCAGGTCATGCGGCAGATATCCCAAATGTAGGCGATTACTTTGCGTTCGAAATCGCTGGTCAGAACCTTTTTGCCATTCGCGGACGCGACAATCTTGTCAGGACTTTCTACAACGTATGCCAGCATCGTGCGCATGAACTGGTGACCGGAACTGGGAATACCCGTGTAGTGGTTTGTCCCTATCATCAGTGGACCTATGAGCTTACCGGCGGCCTGCGGTCTGGGCCGAACATCAAGAAAGTTCCCGGTTTTGATCGCGCGAAAATCTGTCTGACCGAAGTACGGACCGAAGACTTCCTTGGGTTCATCTTTGTCAATTTGGACGATAACGCGGCAACGATGGACGAATGGTATCCCGGTGTCCGGGACGAGTTGTCTGAGTTCGTGCCGAACACTAACGCTCTGGCCCCCTTAGAGTGGGTGGAAATTCCCGAGAACTGCAATTGGAAGGTTTCGATCGAGAATTACTCGGAATGCTATCACTGCCCAACTAATCACCCGACCTTTGCAGAAGGCGTGATCAAACCGGAAACCTATGACATTCAGCCCGATGTGTCGGGAGGTTACGTGCTGCGTCACACGACCGAGTGCCAAAGCCTCGAAAAGATGACCTATCCGATTGATCTGGAAAGCAACATGCACGCGGGCGACTATCAAAGCTGGTTCCTGTGGCCGATGTTCTCGTTCCAATGCTATCCGGGAAATGTTCTGAACACCTATCATTGGCGGGCAAATACAGTGGACAGCTGTACCGTTTGGCGCGGGTGGTACACAGAAGGCGGTCATGAAAGCGACGTGATCCGTGGCCTTGCCACTCAGGATCGCGAAACGACTGTGGCCGAAGATATTCGGTTAGTGGAATCCGTTCACCGCGGCCTGAAATCCAAAGGGTACAAACCGGGACCGCTGGTGCTTGATCCGGCCTGTGGCGTCATGAGCGAGCATTCCGTTGCGAAGCTTCAACAATGGATGCGCGAGGCGATTGAATAACGTTACGTGCTGTGGATGGGCCAGATAAGACATCACCGAAGCCAACGCTGTGCCAAAGGGCACACCCGACCAGAACGACGCGATCGAGCCCCTTGCCTTCGGTGGTGGGGTTGGTTGTAAGACAGGGGCGGCGGCTTTAGCGGAATATCGAGCCAGGACCGACTAAGTTGCAGATCGGTCGTTTCACCTGAGGAGAGAATGATGGACGACAACCTGTTTGAACATGGCCTGAAGCAGCGCAAGTCGACGCTGGGCGCCGAGTATGTTGAGAAGAACCTGGCAGCGGCGGATGATTTTACCCGCTCATTCCAAGAGAACATGACTGCTTGGTGCTGGGGCTTCGGCTGGGGGGATGACACGATCGATCACAAGACCCGTTCGATGATGAACCTCGCTATGATTGGGGCACTCGGCAAGATGCATGAATGGGAAATCCACTGTAACGGCGCGTTGAACAATGGTGTCACCAAAGAGGAAATCCGATCAATCATTCATGTGATCGGCATTTATTGTGGCGTCCCGCAGTCTCTTGAATGCTTCCGTGTCGCTCGCAAAGTCCTGACCGAACGTGGGCTGCTGGACTGACCTGATCCCTTCGCGAGATCTTTAGAAGGAACAACACAATCAGCGAGATTGCGCGTCTGCAGTTCGCGCGGTCTGCTGACACCTGCCTAAGCCGGGTCTGGCACCTCACCTTGCCAATGGTCCCCCATCGCGACGATGCATGAAGTACCGTTGGCGTAGTTCTGAACGATCATCCAGTCTCCGCTTGTACGTTTGACCCAAACCTCCAGCATCGTTTCGGGATCGCGCAAACCCATGCCCTGACGTTCGGCCCCCAGAACCTGTTTCAGTGTCTGTGCCATCCGCGCGCTGTCATCACAGCTGACATCCGCCATTTTAGACTGCGCAGTAGAAGGCACCGCAAGGCATAGAAGAAGAAGGCTGGCATGAAGACGGGTCATAGGTGAAGGTTAGTTCTTTCTGCGCTCAAGCGTAACAGTTTTGTGACGCCCTGTGGATAAAACTCGCGTGGAGCCCTGCGAGATACGACACTCGCTGCAGAAACAGGCAATCATCGCGCCTGTCACAAATCTTTCGCGTAGATGTAAACGAAACGATTCAAAAGCGTCACGAAGCTTTTGTTTTGACGTTCTATCCGCCTCGCAACGATGGGGGCGATATGCTGAGAATTGAAAAGCTGACCAAAAAGTTTGGTGACAAACGGGCCGTGGATTCGGCGAATATCGTTGTCGACAAGCCAACCATGATCGGGATTATAGGCAGCTCCGGAGCTGGAAAATCCACGCTTTTGCGCATGGTCAACCGTCTGAGCGATGCAACGACCGGCACAATTACTTTTGAAGGCGAAGAGATCTCTGCGCTTCGCGGTGCTGCCAAACGCGAATGGCAATCGCGCTGTGCGATGATTTTCCAGCAGTTCAATCTTGTACCGCGCATGGATGTCGTCTCGAACGTTTTGCATGGCACGCTGAACAGGCAATCGACCTTTTCGACGATGTTCAACCTGTACCCGCGGTCGGATATTCATAAGGCGATTGAAATTCTGGATCGGCTAGGCATTGCCGAGCAAGCACCCAAGCGAGCCGAAGCCTTGTCAGGCGGCCAGCAGCAACGCGTCGCCATCGCCCGCGCGCTGATGCAGGACCCGAAGATCATTCTGGCGGATGAACCGATCGCCTCGCTCGACCCGATGAATGCGCAGGTTGTGATGCAATCGCTGCGCGCCATTCACGAAGAAGACGGCCGCATGGTCATTGCTAATCTGCACACATTGGATACCGCACGTCGCTACTGCGACCGGGTCATCGGAATGCGTGATGGTCGGATTGTGTTCGACGGCACCCCTGCGCAGCTGACCACGGGCGTAGCGCGCGACATCTACGGTGCAGGTGCAGACTTTTCCGAGGCCGCAACCTCGACCGAGATCGAAACACTGGACAGGCCAGAGGTCCGCGAAGCGGAAGCCTACGTCTGAGCCAGTTTCCCCCGCGTCCGTCGCGGGCCACCTTCATCTAACCGAACGGAGAAAATGATGAAAAAGACCCTCGCACTGGCGTTTGCCGCCACGACCGTTTTGAGCACTGCTGCTCTTGCCGAAGAAATCACCGAGTTTCGCATTGGCATCCTCGGTGGTGAAAATGCCCAGGACCGCATGAACTCGTACCAGTGTCTTGCAGACTATACCTCTGAGGCGTTAGGAGTTGAGACCAAGCTATTCGCCCCGGCGGATTACAACGGTGTGATACAGGGCCTGTTGGGCGGTACACTCGACATGGCATGGCTGGGTGCCTCTTCTTACGCAGCCACCTATCTGCAAGACCCCGAAGCAGTTGAGCCCGTTCTGATCAAGGTCAATGTGGATGGTTCAATCGGGTATCACTCGATTGGGTTCGCCCGCAAGGATAGTGGCGTCACCTCACTGGACGACATGAAAGGCAGAGTGTTTGGGTTTGGTGATCCGAACTCGACCTCAGGTTATCTGATCCCCTCGATCGAAATCCCGCAATACAAAGAAGGTATCACCATGGAGTCGGGTGAGTATTTCGGTGAGGTCAAATTCACTGGTGGCCACGAGCAGACGATCGTCGCTGTGAATAATGGCGACATTGATGGTGGTGTGACCTGGGCCGATGGTCAGGGTAACTGGGAAGATGGATACAATTCTGGTGCCCTGCGCAAAGCGGTTGACGCAGGTCTTGTCGACATGAACGACATGGTCCAGATCTGGAAATCGAACGTTATCCCCGAAGGCCCTGTGGTTCTGCGCAAGGCGTTGCCTGCCGATGTCCGTGCGACCATGACAGATCTTGTCGATGGCCTGCACGAGCGTGACCCCGATTGCGCTTATGGTGTGGCGGCAGGCGAGACGCTGGGTTTCCAGCCGGTATCGCATGACACCTACATCTCGATTGTTGAGGCCCGCAAAGCCAAAATCGGTGGCTAACGCGCGCACATGACGTTTCCGGCAACCCATTGGGGTTGCCGGTCTTTATTCATTCGGGGCTAGGGATGGCAGATTTATCAATCGGTGCGGCGCCAGGCGGCGTCGAGACCATTCAATCCAGCTATATGGCACAAGTTCACAAGCGCAGGCTTTATGGTGGGCTGACGTTGCTGATCTTTGTGGTCCTGATGGTATCAGGTTTCAACATTGCGGATTCCCGAAACGCGGGTGGGTTCTGGGACGGATTGCATCAGATCGGTGATTACCCGACGGATGTGTTCTCTGAAGCTTGGGAAAAGCGGGCCGATCTGCCTGGCCTGATCGTGAAGTACTTCCCTGCACTGGTTGAGACGGTGAACATTGCCGCAGTTTCCACGTTGATCGGGGCCATCGGTGGTCTGATCCTGTCGCTTCTTGGCACACGCGGGCTGGCGAAATGGCCGGGTTTAATCCCGGTCTTCCGGCGTATCTCGGATGTAATGCGCGCAGTGCCGGAAATCGTTATCGCGCTTGTGCTGATCTTCGTCCTTGGGGGCGGTCCGGTGCCGGCGATGATCGCTATCTCAATCCACACCGCAGGGGCGCTTGGTAAAATGTTCTCGGAAGTATCCGAAAACGCTGACCTGAAACCGGTTGAGGGGTTGGCTTCGACCGGGGCGACTTGGTCGAAACAGATGATGCTGGGTATCCTGCCACACGTCGCGCCAAACTATATCAGCTACACGTTGCTGCGATTTGAGATCAATATTCGCGCTTCTGCCATCCTCGGCTTTGTCGGCGCGGGAGGGTTGGGTTACGAACTGCGCAATGCCATGGCTTGGGGTCCGGGTCGTTTTGACGAGGCCGGCGCGATTTTCATCCTGCTATTCAGCACCATCGTATTCTTCGATCAGGTGTCCAGCCGCTACCGCAACCGTCTGACCGAAGGGCAGGGCCAATGACCACAATTGATTGGAACTTCGGGCTGGACGGGGCCAAGCTTGACGCCGAAAAGCTATTTCAGCGTAAACGATTGATCGGCTTTAGCATCCCTGTCGTGATCCTCGTTTATCTCACCTACATCTTCTTTGCCTTCGACCTGCCGGGCCTTGCGCAACGTGCCAATCTGGACAACGCCGTTACACTGGCTTCTGATAGCTGGTCACACAAAGTGCATGTCACACGCAATAACCGGTCCGGCCAGGTGACCTATGCTGTTGAGGGCGAGCGTAAGGGCACTTATCCCGAAGGTCAGCGCCCCGATTGGGTATCGGGTGAAGAGGTGACGACGATCGATCTGGGCCGCAATCATATCGTGCGGTTCCTGCCTGACAACCGGACCGAGATTGAAATACCCGACTTCCAGCTGATCGAAGTGCAGGCCAAGGGACGTCGCCTGACGACAAATCTGCCCTCTGAACTGCCCGACTGGATTTCCGCATCTGAACGGCGTGTTGGCGTCACAACGCCTGAGGGCCGGATCACCATGACGGGCGCTCGGACTGAAGTGTTCAACTATTTCCCGGGTTGGGAGTTGTTCTGGTTCACGCTTGACAGTCCCTACCACGGCCATGGGCTTGGTGAAATCCTGTTTGGCGCGCAGATCGATCCAAGCCGTTCGAATATCGCAGGCGCAGTCTCTGACTGGTGGAACAACGCGATGTGGCGGCATAAGGATGTGGCCTGGGCCATCGGAGAAACGATCCTGATGGCATTTCTGGGTACGATGGGTGCCGCTATGATCGCGCTGCCATTGGCCTTTCTCGCCGCCAAACGGTTTTCGCCGATCATGTTGCTTCGCGCCGCAACGCGCCGTCTTTTCGACTTTGTGCGCGGTGTGGACGCATTGATCTGGACTGTGGTTCTGGCTCGGGCCTTTGGCCCCGGACCATTGACCGGCGCGTTGGCGATTCTGATTACCGACACGGGCACGTTTGGCAAGATCTTCTCGGAGGCGTTGGAAAACGTTGATCAGAAACAGATCGAGGGGGTGTCCTCGACCGGGGCCAAACCGCTACAGCGATACCGGTTCGGGGTGATCCCGCAGGTTGTTCCTGTGCTGCTGGCCCAGATTCTATATTTCCTCGAATCCAATACACGTTCTGCGACGATCATCGGTGCGATCACCGGTGGCGGCATCGGACTGATGCTGACGCAAGCCATCCAGACGCAGAAAGATTGGGAAGAGGTCGCCTATTACATTGTCCTGATCATCATCATGGTGATGTTCATGGATTGGGCCTCGGGCTGGTTGCGCGGCAAGCTGATCGGGCGGAAAGACTGATGGCGCGGCTTTCAGCGGAACAGCCCTGCATTCACCCCGAATGTGAGATTACCGAAAGCACGTTCGGGGCCTATGTTGAAATCGGCAAGGGCAGTCGCGTCGTACATACAAAAATGGGCGACTACAGCTATTGCGATCGTTATGCCGACATCGCCAACGCGAAGGTCGGTAAGTTCGCCAACATCGCCGCGTTTTCGCGGATCGGCGCGACTGATCACCCGCTGCACACGGCGTCCTGTCACCATTTCCTGTATCGCTCGAACGATTATTGGGACGATGCGGATCGGGACGAGGTGTTTTTCAGTCACCGCAAATCCCGAATTGTCCATATCGGGAACGATACATGGATTGGCGCAGGCGCGATGATAAAGCCCGAGGTCACACTGGGTGACGGGGCTGTTGTGGCTGCGGGTGCCTTGGTGACGAAGAATGTAGACCCCTACACAATTGTTGCCGGTAAACCTGCAAGACCCTTGCGACTGCGTCAGCCACGACACATCGCCGATCGGTTGATCGCATTGGCCTGGTGGAATTGGTCTCATGACAAGTTGCGGTTGGCGCTCGACGATTTCCGTGCTCTGACGGCTGATGCGTTTCTGGAGAAATACGAGCCTTAACTCTCAAGGGTCAGTGTCACCCGATCTCCAACAAACCAGGTTCGGCCAAATTCAACCGGTTGTCCCTTTTCGTCCACATTCACCCCGGATGATCTGAGAAGCGGATCACCTTCCGAAACCTGCAGATGCAGAGCTTGAGTGGCCGTGGCGCGCGTGGCCGTCAGACGGGTTGAGGCCCGAGTATAGTCAGTGACACCCGACCTGTTTAACGCCTCGGTAACGCTGCTGGTGTGTTGTAGCGCTGCGCAGATGCCTGGCAGTCGATCAAGAGGAAACATGCTTTCGAACACGGCAATCGGGTGCCCGTCCGCCAATGAGAGGCCGTGATACGCACAGATCTGATCACCGGGTGAAACAGTCAGCGCGGTGGCCTCGCCCTCGGTCGCTGCCCGTTCTTCAACATGAAGCACCCTCTTTTCTGGTCTGCGACCAGCAGCGATGAGGTTTTCATGGAATCGCACCCGCGAGCCGATGGGGTAATCGGTGGGCGTGGCTGCCACGAAAGCGCCCGCGCCCCGGCGCGTTCGGATTAGGCCCTCATCCACAAGGGCCGAGATGCCGTGACGCACCGTATGGCGGTTCACACCGAACCGCTCTGCCAGTGCCGCTTCGGTTGGCAGCTTATCACCCGGGCCATAGCGCCCTTCGGCCATATCGCTGCGAAGTGCGTCGGCGATGGCCTTCCAGATCGGGGTTTTGGTGGGAGTGTCACGCAAGTTTCACAAAATTCCTCTGTCTGACGGCGGCAAATATGATAAGATGTGTATAGTTGTATAGTATATGGAAAAGTTGTCGAGATGAAAGACACTTTTGATGAAAACGCGGACCGGAAGGCTTGGATGAGCCTGCTGGCCAAAGCGCCGGAGGGGCGCGTGGCCGCCCTATTGGATGCAGCGATGCCTCGCCCCGGCTTCACATGGCTGCGTGCTCCTGAGATTGGCAGCACCATGGTTCGGGCTCGCGCTGGCGGGACCGGTGCGCCGTTCAATCTGGGCGAAATGACGGTAACACGCTGTGCGCTGACTCTGGGAGCGGGCGAAGTCGGACATGCCTATATACAAGGCCGTCGGAAAGAAGATGCCGAAGTCGCCGCGCTGGTTGATGCACTGATGCAGACAGATGTGTCTGATCTGTTGCGCACAAAAGTGCTGACCCCTTTGCGAGATGAGCTGACCAATGCAAAGGCCGCGCGTGCCGCCAAAGCCGCAGCCACTAAGGTTGATTTCTTCACCATGGTACGAGGAGAGGATTGATGCAGTCAGAAGCCCTGATCGGCGGTTTCAAGGATCCCGCGATCCAATCTGCCCACGCCTTTCGCAGCGTGATGGAAGCAATGGCGCGTCCTGGTACCGTGCAAGAGATTTCTGGCGCAGTTCCTCCGGCCCCAATGTCACCAGCAGCAGGTGCGGTGTTGTTGACGCTTTGCGACACTGAGACGCCCGTTTATCTGGCAGGTGCGCTAGATTGCGACGCCGTACGCAGCTGGCTTGCATTCCACACAGGCGCACCGCTGACCGGCCCGTCGCATTGTATGTTTGCCATTGGTGCGTGGTCGGATCTGGGACCATTGAACGCATACCCGATCGGGACGTCTGAATATCCGGATCGTTCTGTCACGTTGATCGTGGAATGCCCCGAACTCATCGCTTCAGGGGCGACACTGACAGGTCCGGGAATCAAGGATAAAGCCGCGCTTTCATTGCCCGAGCTTGAGGCGTTTCAGCATAATCAGACGCTATATCCACTGGGGCTCGACTTCATCTTCACGAATGGCAGCCGCCTAGCGGCTTTGCCAAGAACGACCGAGGTGTCCTGATGTATGTCGCAGTAAAAGGCGGTGAGCGCGCGATTGAGAACGCCCACGCTTGGCTTGCCGAAGAACGCCGCGGTGATACCGATGTGGCGGAACTGAGCATCGCGCAAATCCGCGAACAGCTTAGCCTGGCGGTCAATCGGGTTATGGCCGAAGGCTCGTTGTTCGATCCTGATCTGGCCGCGCTTGCGATCAAGCAGTCGCGCGGCGATCTGATTGAGGCCATCTTCTTAATCCGCGCCTATCGAACCACGTTGCCACGCTTTGGCGCATCCGAGCCTGTTGATACCGGGGCAATGGCTTGTGACCGGCGCATTTCGGCAACCTTCAAGGACTTGCCGGGCGGGCAGGTGCTTGGGCCGACCTTCGACTACACTCATCGCTTACTGGATTTCAAACTGGCTGCTGATGGTGAGGTGCCCAAAGCCCCAGCGCGCGAAGCTGAACTGGGCGATGTGCCGCATGTCACTGATTTCCTCAATCGCGAAGGCCTGATCGAGGAAACGCCGAATGACGATACGCCGCCACCTGATCTGACCCGCGAGCCGCTTGAGATGCCCGCCGATCGCGCCCTGCGCCTTCAGGCGCTGACCCGCGCGGATGAAGGTTTCACCCTCGGTCTGGCGTATTCCACACAGCGCGGATACGCGCGCAATCACGCCTTTGTTGGAGAGCTTCGGATCGGGTCCGTGCCGGTTGAAATGGAGATCCCTGAACTCGGCTTTGCCATCGAAATCGGTGAGGTCGTTCTGACCGAATGTGAAACGGTTAACCAGTTCAAGGGCTCCAAAACCGAGCCGCCGCAATTCACCCGAGGTTATGGGCTTGTGTTTGGTCAGACGGAACGCAAGGCGATCTCGATGGCTTTGGTCGACCGTGCGCTGCGGTGGGAAGAACTGGGTGAGGATAATGTTGGCGCACCTGCTCAGGATGCCGAGTTTGTCCTCTATCACGCGGACAACATACAGGCGACGGGGTTTCTAGAGCATATCAAGCTGCCGCATTACGTCGACTTCCAGTCTGAACTGGAACTGGTGCGCAAACTACGCCGCGAGGCTGGCGCGGATCAGGTGCAGGAGGCTGCGGAATGAACGCCTATAACTTTGCTTATCTGGACGAGCAGACCAAGCGGATGATCCGCCGTGCAATTCTGAAAAGTCTGGCGATCCCGGGCTATCAGGTGCCGTTTGCCTCGCGCGAAATGCCTATGCCGTATGGCTGGGGTACGGGCGGTGTGCAGGTCTCGGCCGCTGTGTTGACCCCGGATGACACGTTCAAGGTGATCGATCAGGGCTCGGACGATACCACAAACGCGGTCTCGATCCGCACCTTCTTTGAACGCACTGCAGGGGTTGAAACAACCACAACGACAAGCGACGCCTCCGTGATTCAGACTCGCCACCGGATTCCCGAGGAGCCGCTGCAAGAAGGTCAGATTCTTGTCTATCAGGTGCCTATCCCTGAGCCGTTGCGCTTTCTGGAACCGCGAGAGAGCGAAACCCGCAAGATGCACAGCCTTGAGGAATACGGGCTGATGCATGTGAAGCTGTACGAAGATATCAGTCGTCACGGGCATATCGCGACGTCGTATGCTTACCCGGTGAAGGTCGAAGGCCGCTATGTAATGGACCCGTCGCCAATCCCGAAATTCGATAACCCAAAGCTTGGTGATATGGCTGCGATCCAGCTGTTCGGAGCTGGGCGTGAACAACGGATCTACGCGCTGCCACCCTACACGCAGGTTGTCTCACTGGATTTTGAGGATCATCCGTTTGAGGCGTCCAAGGCCGACCAAGCCTGCGGCTTGTGCGGTGCAGAGGACAGCTATCTGGACGAGGTAATCATCGATGACGCGGGTGGGCGGATGTTCGTCTGCTCGGATACCGACTATTGCGAGGCGCGCCAGGCGGCGGGTCACAAAGGAAAGGACGCCGCATGACACCTTTGCTGTCTGTTCGGGACATCACAAAGCGCTATGGCCCAAATATCGGCTGTGCCGATGTGTCATTCGACCTCTATCCCGGCGAGGTCATGGGGATCGTTGGCGAAAGCGGGTCAGGTAAGTCGACACTGCTGAATTGCATGGCCGGGCATCTGACCCCGGATGCCGGAGAGGTTGTGTTCGACACCCGCGCAAAAGGTCCGCAGGACACGGTAACGATGTCCGAGCCCGAGCGCCGGATGCTGAGCCGTACCGATTGGGCATTTGTCCACCAACATGCACGCGACGGGTTACGCATGGGCGTCAGCGCCGGTGGGAATGTAGGTGAACGGCTGATGGCCGTTGGAGAGCGTCACTATGGCGACATACGTGACAAGGCCACGGATTGGCTTCAACGAGTGGAGATCGATGCCTCCCGTGTGGATGATCGCCCGACGACATTTTCGGGTGGGATGCAGCAGCGCCTGCAGATTGCACGAAACCTCGTGACCGGTCCTCGGCTGGTGTTCATGGATGAGCCAACGGGCGGTCTGGACGTGTCCGTTCAGGCGCGGTTGCTCGACTTGTTGCGTGGGTTAGTTCGCGACATGGGCTTGTCGGCGATCATCGTCACGCATGATCTGGCCGTGGTGCGCCTGCTGGCAGATCGGTTGATGGTGATGAAATCGGGCCGCGTGGTCGAGGCAGGCCTGACCGATCAAGTGCTTGATGACCCGCAACACGCTTATAGCCAACTTCTTGTCAGTTCCGTTTTGCAGGTGTGAGCAATGATTGAGCTTAACAACGTCTCAAAGACTTTCACTCTCCATAATCAAGGTGCGGCCGTGATCGAGGTGCTGAGCGATGTATCCTTCTTGGTCTCTCCGGGCGAATGCGTAGCGCTGACGGGCGCGTCTGGAGCGGGCAAGTCCACCCTCATGCGTATGATCTATGGCAACTATCTGGCCCGAAGCGGAGAAATTCGCATCGGTGATGTGGATATCGTGCAGGCAGAGCCTCGGACAGTTATCGCCCTGCGCCGCGAGGTTCTGGGTTATGTCAGCCAGTTTCTCCGCGTGGTTCCGCGCGTGCCCACCGTCGATGTCGTGGCCGAGCCCTTGCGGGCTGTGGGCATTTCCGCTGCTGACGCGAAGGCGCGGGCTGAAGCTCTGTTGCGGCAACTGAACATTCCCGAGCGGCTCTGGACCCTTTCACCGACTACCTTCTCGGGTGGTGAACAGCAGCGTGTCAACATCGCACGCGGGTTCGCCCATTCCTATCCCGCGATGCTGTTGGATGAGCCGACTGCCAGTCTGGATGCGGCCAATCGCGAGGTTGTTCTAAGGCTCATCGAAGAGGCAAAGGCGCGTGGTACTGCAATCATCGGCATTTTCCATGACGAAGCGGCTAGGGCGCGCGTTTGTGATCGCGAAATCGACGCCAGTCAGTTTTCACCCGAGGTCGCGGCATGACCCGGGGTCGCCTCATCGCTGTGGTTGGCCCGTCGGGGGCTGGCAAAGACAGTGTGATGCTAGGGCTTTGTGACTTGTTGCCCGATTTGCATTTGGTGCGCCGCGTCATCACCCGTGCACCAGAGTTGGGCGGGGAAGACTATGACGCCGTCGAACTCGCCGAATTTGAAGAAATGGCGGTGAATGGTGCCTTTGCGGTGCATTGGGTTGCTCATGGGCTTTGCTACGGGATACCGGTTGCCGTCAAAGATCGGCTGAGTGATGGCGCAGATTGTCTGGCAAATTTCTCCCGTAAAGCTCTGCTCGAGGCCGCAGAAAAATTCCCGCGCTTCATTGTCCTGAATATCACCGCGAAGCCGGAAACTCTTGCTCGGCGTTTGGCGACTCGCGGCCGAGAAAGCGATAGTGAGATTGCAAGTCGGCTTGCTCAGGCAGAAAAACCCTTGCCCGATGGGTTGGACGTTATCACCATTTCCAACGATGGCCCACTGGCCGAGACGGTTGCGCGCGCCGCAGGGGTCCTTCAACCAGCGAGCGCGTACCGATGAATAAGCTCGAAACGCCCATCAATGCGCTCGCCGCACAAGGCAATTTGGTCGATGATGAAGGGCTCGGGCAAGGCTGGCAAATGGCGGCGCAGCGCCTCGGTCCATACAGGAATATCACCATTCGGCAGCCGACCCGTCAGCGTCATGTGAAACCGAAACTCGTCCATCACATAGGGATAACCCCACTCGATCAACAGTGCGTCTTGACGTGGGCTCAACCTTGCACCGCGCCGCCGCTCAAGTTCAGCCTCATTGGTTGGGGCGCGAAACGGGTCAAGCTCACGTACACAGGCCGCAGCAATTCTTTGCAAGCCGCTCACATCGCCCTGTGGGGTCAAAGCGAGAAACCGGCCCAGCCTCGTCAGACTCAGCCCTTCACAGCTCGAAGGCGCCAGGCCAGCGGCCATCTCAGACGCCGCCGCTTTCAGGGCTTCAAGCGAATAACCTCCGGCAAGTTGAAAGGGTGGTTTCAGCGTTCCGTGAAAGCCGTATTTGCGCGGTGTCATCGTAACGTCATGCAAATCGGGCAGATCGGGCTGAGGCACCTCGCAGCCCTGCACGACATCCCATCCCAGCCAGCGCGCGCCGAACTGTTCCAATGGTCCTTCGGGCGGCACGTAGTAGATTGCAAATCGAGAGTATGACATGAATTCCCCTTTTCCCGCGCCCTCTTTGGCAAAGGCTTGTGACAGCGATATGTCAGATAATCTGTGCCTTGCGAATGCCCAGCTTGTGATGCCCGATCGGGTAGTAACCGGTTCGGTGACAATCGAACAGGGCGTCATTTCCGAGATCACCGAAGGGGATCATGTTCCGACCGGCTCAGTCGATTGTGCAGGTGATTACATCCTTCCGGGACTGGTCGAGCTGCACACCGACAATATCGAACGTCATATCGAGCCTCGCCCGGAAGTGGACTGGCCTCATCTTCCGGCCCTGATCGCGCATGATAGCGAGCTGGCTTCGACCGGAATCACAACCGTGTTCGACGCCATGCGAGTAGGTTCCATTCACAGCGGCAAGGGCCGTTACATCGACTATGCCCGCAAACTGGCGGACGAACTGTTGTCGGCGCGCGCCGCAGGCTATTTCAAGATCAGCCATTTCCTTCACCTGCGGGCCGAGATCTGCTCGGAGACACTGCTTGAGGAATTGGCGACCTTCGGGCCGGAAGACAGGGTTGGCATTGTCAGCCTGATGGACCACACGCCGGGTCAACGTCAATTCAGCGATCTGAGTGCATTGAAGACCTATGTCGCCAAAAAGCGCGGTATGACCGACGCCGATTTCGTTGCACATGTCGAGAGCCTGCGTGGTCTACAGCAGCGTTTCGGAGAAAAGCACGAAGCCGGTGCAGTGATCGAGGCCGCCCGTCTTGGCGCCGCGCTGGCCAGCCATGACGATACCACGGCGCAGCATGTCGAAAAATCGTCCGAAAATGGTGTGGCTTTCGCCGAGTTCCCAACCACGTTCGAGGCGGCCGAGGCCTGCCGTACCCGCAACATCGCCGTCATGATGGGTGCCCCGAATCTGATCCGTGGCGGCTCGCATTCCGGCAATGTCGCGGCTGAAGATCTTGCAAAGGCCGATCTTCTGGAAATTGTGTCTTCCGACTATGTGCCTTCTGCGCTACTGTTGTCGGCTTTTCATCTTGCCAATGTTTGGGACGACCTGCCACGTGCTGTGGCCACGGTTACACGTAATCCTGCAATGGCTGTCGGTCTTGATGACCGTGGCATCCTGAATGTAGGTCTGCGTGGTGACGTTCTGCGTGTGCGTCGCATGGGTCAAACACCAGTTTTGCGCGGTGTCTGGAGCCAAGGCAACAAGGTTGGATGAGTTGTGATTGGTTGAATCAAACTTGCTAAACAGAACATTGCTGGCGGCCGAAAGCTCGCGGATTATCAGATGGGATTTGCGCCCTTGCTCCGCTTGATTTTTCTGGACCCGCATCTTGATAAACTGATGTCGTGCCAGAACATTAAACTCGTAAAGAATATGGTTACCTTTTTACCGCACTTTCTCCTGTAACGCAAAATGCGGGCAGCAAGTTCCACGATTAACTGACTGGAAATTTGTTGCTTATCTCAGAGTTGAAATCAGGAGCTTTGGCGGGATGAGGGCATGGTTGTCGGTTGTGATAGCCACTATTATTTTGGCGGGCTGCAGTCAGGATCTACAGGGAACCAAGTCCTTTGATCCCGGGGCGACACCAGCCCCCGCTCCCTTATCGGGGGGGAATAATCTGAAGGGAAACGTCGCACGAACTGAATTCGCTGAGTTGGTGCGAAGGTCTGTCGCGACATCGCCCACCACCGCAGCCGGAGCCGCCAGCGTTCTGGCTTCGAAATCCCGCATTGATGCCGAGCAAGGCGCGTTCCTGCCGCAGATCGAGGCCGAGACATCCCTGACGTCCGATGGGGATACCGTACCGATCCTGCGGCTTAGTCAGATCATCTATGATGGTGGCAAAGTCTCGGGTCGTGTGGGTTTGCGTCAGATTGAAGCCCGGCAGACCTGGTTAAACGAATTGTCAGAGCTGAGCGCGCTGAGCTTCGAGGCCATCGAAACCATAATTGATCTGGATCGAAATCGCCGCCTCGAAGAACAAGCCCAGCAGAATCTGGATCGTACGGACGTTTTGGTCAGCGACCTCCAGTCCCGTTTTGATGCCGGGGCGGGGTCGGTGGCGGATTTGCTGGCGGGGCAGGGGCGGAAGTCTAATGCCGAGACAGAATTAGCGCAGGCTCAGACGGATGTGGAACTGGCGACGGCAACATGGGTCGAAGTCTTCGGAACGCGACCCGGTGCTATTCCGACCATCCCCCCCGCACCCATTCTGGCAGCGGCCACCTCGCAGCAAATGGTTGCACGCAGCCCGCGTCTGCGTACTCAGGTCGCCTTCAGTCAAGTGCGTGCGCAAGAGGTTGTGGTTGCTGAAAGAGCGACCCGCCCAACACTCTCTGCGATTCTTGAGACAGATTTCGACCAGGGCAGTATCGACGACGGTGTGCAGGCCCGATTGGGTGTAACGGTCCCGATTTACCAAGGGGGATCCGCGCGCGCCAATGTCGAAACCGCAAGGGCGAATCTTCAACAAAGCCGGGCTGATGAAGAAGAATTGCGGCGCGAGTTGCAACGTAATCTCTCCCAGGCCTTGGAAGAGACCAATTCAATTCAGCGACGGCTCGCCACAGCCCGGCGCGCTGTCGAGATCAATGAGCAAGCGCTGGATGCAGCTCGTGGACAGTTTGATATCGGGCGCAGCACGCTGGTACAGATATTGGATGCGTTGCGCGAGTTGAATCTTGCGCAGGTTCGGGTGATCCAGCTTGAGGCTCAGGCACGTCGTGCAGAATATGCCGTGCTGGCGGTCACGGGCGATATCCTGGACGCGTTGGGTGTTGCACAGCCGACCGATCCAACCTTGTGATATCCGTCGTGAACCCGACTGCGACTAACCCGCTGAATACGCACCTCCGACTACTGACAGAGCATTTGGGTCTTGGGTTGTCCGAGGTGGATATCTTTCGGGTGTTCTAGGGCAATGAAGTCGCCTAGGCGGTCAGCGCAGTGGAAGCGGTGGGCTACAGTCAGGTTTTGGGAAAGCGCGGTTACTGAAACTGGACCTGAACTTGTTTCTGGTCCTGGCGTTTGCCCCAGATGTTCAACCTTTAGTGGTTCTGGATCGAGAAGACACCGACGCTTTCTTGTGATCGATGCCAGCAGCGGATTCAGCGAACCTCAGATCTGGCGGCGACAGGAAACACGACTGCGCAAGACGCGCAGGATATTGCGAGCATAATGCTCGCGCCGCTGGAACGAGAATCGTTTAGGCCACAAGGTCATCGGTTTTGGTCCGCGTTCAGCGATCTGCGCGGGGTCTACATTCAGATCCTATTGGCCGCGATGGTGACAAGCGTGCTTGGGCTGGTGACGTCGCGGTTCACCATGGTCGTTCATGACCCCATTCTGCCAAACGAAGTGGTTGATAGCTTGCTGGCTCTAGTCGTCGGGGTTGGCCTTGCACTGTTGTTCGATTTCCTGATCAAGAACCTGTGGACACGGTTCATCGATACAGCGGGAAAATGGGCGGACCTGAAGATCACCGAACGGCTGTTCAATCAGTTGATGGCGCTTAAAATGTAAGCCCGGGGCGGGCAGAATGGACGCATGGCCTGGATCCTTCGGGATTTTGAGGTTGTCCGGGATTTCTTTACGTCTGCCTCGCTGGTTGCTTTGGTCGATCTGCCCTTCCCTTTCGTATTCGTGGCGTGATCTAGGCGATTGGCAGGCCGCGACGGGCGATTGCGATCGCGTCGCGCGCGAGACTTGAGGCTCAGATATCCGGACAAGAATTTGATCTTCCCGACCGTACAGGTGTGGAGGCGGCGTTTCTGGAGGAATAGATTGGCGTGATCCAACCTATGGTCGAGCGCGGCATCGAAAGTCCGCTGGCGATGATTGACTTGCGCCGGCAGCTTAACCGCCAAATTGGGCAGCTTAGGGAGGCCGGTAGCCGAATACTGATGACTTTGTCGGAGCGATGAGCGGAAAGACCACTCAGACTTCAGCTCGGTTGGAACCAAATCCCGACCGGGCTGTTGATTGAGTCAGAGGCACTCAGACAGTGTTTTGGCCAGATTGCGGATGAGTTGCGGGTAAAGATCCGCTCCGGGTTCCAGATCAGATCCGAGCGGGTCCATGATGCCGGTTTTGGCTTCAGTACCTTCAAGAACGGTTGTGACGATCCCGGGGTTGAACTGCGGTTCGGTCATAACACAATCCACACCTTCGTCGCGGATACGGCTTTGAATTTCGGCGATCCTTGCCGGGCTTGAGGCAGTCGCGTCGCTGAGGGAAATTGCGCCCGAGGCCGGGAAGCCAAAGGCATCTTCGAAATACTGATAGGCATCGTGGAATACGATAAAGCTGCCACCTTTGACTGGTTCCAGTGTTTCGGTCACTTCCGCTGAAAGAGTGGCCATTTCTTCACGCGCGGCTGCTGCGTTTGCAAAGTAGGCATCTGCGTTGTCTGGGTCAGCTGCAGAAAGCTGCGCGGCGATCGTGTTCAGCCAGATTTCCGCGTTTGCCGGAGAGAGCCAGGCATGAGGATCGTGCGCGCCATGTGCGTGGCCCTCATGAGCTTCTTGATCATCATGAGTATGCTCTTCCTCGTGACTATGCTCATCATGCTCTTCGTCCTCTGCATGATCATCGTTGTTTTTTTCGTCGCCATGGTCATGCGCTTCGAATGCTGCGTTTTCACGGATATCAAGCAGAACCGTTCCGTCCGACTCAAGCAATTCCGTAACCGATGCACCAGCGCTGAGCGTATCGACAGCGCCTTCCATCCAAGGGGTCAGGTCCTCGCCAATCCAGAATACCAGATCGGCCTCTTGCAGTGCGGCTGCTTCTGATGGACGAAGGTTGTATTCGTGAGGCGATGCGCCAGGTTGTATGATCAGATCAGGTGTTCCGACACCTTCCATCACCCGGGCCACCAATGAGTGAACGGGTGCGATGTCAACCGCAACCTTGGGTGCATCCGCCACGGCGGTTCCGGCCATCAATGCAGTGGTCATGGCTAGTGGGAGCAACTTTCTGGACATCAGGTTCTCTATGTGATTTTATAACATTACGACCGACCTATATGATATGGAGTAACATGACAAGCGAGACGCACCCTATTTCGGTTGTTGAAGATGCGCCGGTAGGATTTCAGGAGCATGATCACAAGAATTGCGTCGAAACGGCGTTGGCCACAGCGGATGCTCGGTGCAGGGAAGAAGGGTTGCGGCTAACCCCTGTGCGGCGAAAAGTTCTTGAAATGCTGTTGCAAGATCACAAGTCGCTTGGGGCTTACGCTATACTTGATCGTTTGCGCGAAGCCGGTTTTGGCTCGCAGCCGCCGGTGGCTTATCGCGCGCTGGATTTTCTGGTCCAGTACGGGTTCGTCCATAAAATTGAACGTTTGAACGCCTTTGTGGCCTGCTCTCATCCCGGAGAGGTCCATTCCCCGGCCTTCATGATCTGCAGAAAATGCGACGCTGTCGCCGAAGCTCAGTCGGCACCGTCCAATGGCGTCCTCGGCGCAGCCGCGCGCGCGGCGGGTTTCGAAATCGAACGAACCGTTGTAGAAGCCGAGGGACTCTGCCCAGACTGCACCGAGAAGGCGTAGACATGACCCTGATCACCGTTGAAAATCTCAGCGTGCGTTATGGCGCGAATACCGTTCTGCGCCATGTCGGCATGACGATTGAGGCTGGTGAAATCGTGACGATCGTTGGTCCAAACGGATCGGGAAAGACCAGCCTGTTGCGTGCCGTCATTGGCGCGACCAAGCCTGCGGAAGGTAAGGTTACACTGAAGCCTGGGCTAAAAATCGGGTATGTCCCCCAAAAACTGCACATTGATCCGACCCTGCCGATATCAGTCGAAAGATTCATGCGTCTGACGGATCGTGTCTCTAGGCTTCAATGTACAGAAGCGCTTGAAACTGCTGGGGTGCCGGATCTGCTAAAGCGCCAAATGTCGCAATTGTCAGGCGGACAGTTTCAGCGCGTCTTGCTGGCGCGGGCGTTGATCAATCGGCCCGACGTTCTGCTTTTGGACGAAGCCACTCAGGGTCTCGACCAACCGGGGTCTGCGGCGTTTTATCGTCAGATCGAGGAGGTCCGGCGTGAAACCGGATGCGCCATACTGATGATCAGCCATGAATTGCACGTGGTCATGAGCGCGTCGGACAGGGTGATCTGCCTCAATGGTCATGTGTGCTGCCAAGGGTCCCCCGCAGTCGTAGCTTCGGCCCCGGAATATCGGGCCCTGTTCGGAACGGGTACCGGAGGCGCACTGGCCCTCTATCGCCATGATCACGACCATGATCACGATCACGGTCACTGTGAAACCTCTCAGGAAGCCGCAGAATAATGCTGGATGATTTCATGACGCGCGCGACGCTTGCAGGTGTTGGCGTTGCTTTTGCTGCGGCACCGCTGGGGTGTTTTGTTGTCTGGCGTCGAATGGCCTATTTCGGGGATGCCACCGCCCATGCGGCAATCCTGGGTGTCGCTTTGTCGCTGACGTTTCAGCTGTCCATCTTTACTGGGGCGCTAGCTGTTGCGCTTGCAATGGCACTTACCGTGACACTGTTGTCCGGACGTGGCTACGCGATGGATACACTGCTGGGTGTTCTAGCACATTCTGCACTTGCCTTCGGTCTAGTCGCCGTATCGTTCCTGTCCGGTGTTCGCATCGACCTGATGGCCTATCTCTTCGGTGATATTCTGGCCGTGTCACGCACCGATCTGGTTGTGATCTGGGGGGGCGCAGCGCTTGTCGTGGCCCTGATCGTATGGCGCTGGTCGCAGCTTTTGACGGCGACCATGAATGAAGAGTTGGCCTATGCCAGCGGCTTTGACCCCAAGCGAGAGCAGTTGATCCTGACGCTGTCTCTGGCAGTTACAGTGGCCGTGGCGATAAAGGTCGTAGGTGTTCTACTGATTGCTGCAATGCTGATCATCCCGGCGGCGGCTGCGCGCAGTCTGGCCAGATCTCCGGAAGCGATGGCATTGATTGCGGCGGCGATTGGCGCATTCTCCGCAATCGCCGGGCTACGGGCTGCTTACATGTTTGATACGCCTGCAGGGCCATCCATTGTTTGTGTTGCTGCAGTAGTGTTCGCGTGTTTCAGTCTGATCGGATGGCAAACGCGGCGTGGAGCCTAGGGCATCTGCAAAGATCAATGCGGTCGCGTCGACACGGTCACGAATTCAATTTCGTCTGACAGGATGACCCGTACCCCATGTGGGAGCTTGGCGTCGAAGCTGAGCGTGTCACCTTCTGACATCTGGAACTCTTCGGTCCCACAGCCATAGATGGCGCTGCCTTCAATCATGTAGATGAAGACGTAGCCTTCGTGCTGATAGTTAGGCAACTTGCGTTGGTCTTGTTTTGAGATGCGGATGCGTGCGGATTGGAATGACCCGCTAGGCCCGCTGTGTTTGCCGAGCAGTAGATAGTCATGGGCATGGTCTGGTGTGATACGCCGCGACCGCAACCCGGTTCCCGCCTGAACGTGATGCACATCCGAGGTCGTGTCGGTATGGCTGAACATCGCCATCAGAGAGACAGATAGTGCATCTGCCAACGCGTGTAAGGTACCAAGGGACGGCGACACATGACCATTTTCGATCCGGCTGATCATCGGCGCGGAAACCTTTGACTGCGCGGCGAGTTCGGTCACCGTGAGCTGACGTTCCTGTCGCAAACGCTGCAGGGTTCGCCCGATCTCAAGTTCTGGTTCTGTTTTCTTGTCCTGCATCGGGCCGCTTTGACATTCCTTCTTCCAGTTAAAGTAGCTGTGGCCTGAATTGCAGGATAGTAAAAGTGTGTTCTGACAAAAAACAAGCTTAGCTGAGCGATTGGAGCAAAACTGCGCCAATGCGATGAAGGCAGCGGTGTTTTGAACTTATTTTCCTTTCCAGACCGGATCACGCTTTTCAGCGAAGGCTTTTGCGCCTTCAAGCTGATCCTCGCTGGAATAGAGGATATCGACGGTGCGCAGCTGGCGCTTGGTGATGCGGTTCATGGCGTCCTGAAATTTGCTGTCTTCAGCTTCGCGCACGACCTCTTTGATCGCAGCATAAACCAGCGGAGGACCCGAGGCGAGCAGACGCGCCAATTCCCAGGCACGATCCATCAGTTGATCGGCAGGCAGGACTTCATTGACCAAGCCCCAACGCTGACCTTCTTCGGCATCGAACCAGCGTCCAGTCAGCAATAGCTCCATCGCGATGTGGTAGGGAATGCGTTTGGGTAGCTTGACGCTCGCCGCATCTGCAACGGTTCCGGATCGAATCTCAGGCAGGGCAAAAGTTGCGTGTTCAGCGGCCAGGATCATATCGGCTGAAATCGCAAGCTCGAGCCCGCCACCACAGGCAATACCATTGATGGCCGCGATGACCGGTTTGTTCAGATCGCGTAACTCCTGCAAACCGCCAAAGCCACCGACACCATAATCTCCATCTACGGCATCGCCTTCGGCGGCTGCCTTCAGGTCCCAGCCAGGGCAAAAGAATTTGTCACCTGCTCCGGTCAAGATCGCGACGCGCAGTTCGGGATCATCGCGAAACTCGGCAAATACCTGCCCCATGATGCGGCTGGTAGCTAGATCGATCGCATTGGCTTTTGGCCGATCCAGCGTCACTTCGAGAATTGCGCCGTCACGGCGGGTCTTGATCGGGTCCATTTCTCAGGCCTTTCTGATAAGCGCATCCACCGCCACCGCCCGGGTGGGCGTGCAGAGAAGCGGGTTGATTTCGACCTCGCCGAGCGTTTCGGCATTTTGCATTACATAGTCTTGAACGGCCTGAATGGCGGCAACGATTTCATCCATATCAGCCGCTGGTTGGCCGCGATAGCCTGCCAGCAATGACGCGATCTTTAGTTCGCCGAGAGCAGCGCGAATACTGTCGGATGTTGCCGGGACCAGAAGAGAGGTGGTATCGCGCAATATTTCGGTCAAGACACCACCGGCCCCTATTGTCAGCACAAAGCCATGGGCAGGGTCCCGCACCACACCGACGAGGATTTCAGCCACCGCACCCGTGATCATCTCTTCGATCAGAATCTCATCAGTTCCAATATCCGCTGCCACACCTGTCACATCGGCAGCCTGAACCCTCAATCGTACAGCGGAATGTTCGGACTTGTGGGCAAGGCCGACGCCTTTGACAGCAAATGGCGCTTCCATTTCTTGCGCCGCGCTGAGGGCTTCCTTTGCGCCACGAACGGACCTGTTCCGAGGGATGCGCAAACCATGGGCAGCCAGAGCTTGCTTGGCCTCGGCTTCGAACAGCGTATGCGTGACATCAGACGTACCCGGCAAGCAGACTAGCACGCTTGCAGGTGCGGCGACCTGACCCGCCGCGCGCGTGGCAGAAAGGGCTTCGCGGAGACCCATGAAGGGTACCACACCGGCCTCCATTAGGGTTTGTGCTACATCCTCAGGTAGCAATTCGGGCAGGGTAGAAACCACGGCAAAACGCGCACCCGTATCTGCCCGCACTTTTTGTGCTGTACGCGTGGCAGCGGCCCAATCTGTGGGATCGGTGGTCGGGTAATCAACGATCGTGAATGTCAGATCTATGTCGTCGCCAGTCATTCCCGCCCAGGCGTTCGCCATCGCCTCTTCATCGCGCCAGATATAGGTGTGGTAATCGAGTGGATTGCTTAGTGCGACCATCGGACCAAGCGCATCGCGCAATCGGGTTTGCTTGTCTCTGGACAGTTCTGGAAATCTGAGGCCAGTGCCGATCGCCATATCTGCGATCAGGCTGGCCTCGCCGCCCGAGCAGCTGATCGACGCAATGTTGCCCCCCGGCAAAGGCCCATAGCAATGTAACAGTTTCAAGGATTCCAGAAACTCGGGCAGCGAGGACAGGCGCGGGATGCCCAGCCGGTTTAGCAAAGCCTGCGCACCCGTATCGCTCCCAGCCAGTGAGGCGGTATGAGAAACTGTTGCTGCCTGCGCCTGTTCGGATGCACCCACCTTAAGTGCGATCAGAGGCACGCCTTTCCGATGTGCCTTGGCAGCAAGGGCCTCCCATTCGCGGATATCCTTGAAGCCCTCGATATGTAAACCGACGGCAGTGACCCGTGGATCATCGATCAGCGACATGGCAATCTCAGCCTGGCTGGTCTGCGCCATGTTCCCGCAAGTCACCATATAGGCAATCGGCAGGGCTCGTTTCTGCATAGTCAGGTTGATCGAGATGTTGGAGCTCTGGGTCAGAATGGCAACGCCTCGATCTACCCGAGCGGCTCCATGCTGATCGGGCCACAATAGCGCACCATCAAGCGCATTGATAAAGCCATAGCAGTTTGGCCCAAGAATGGGCATGCTGCCTGCTGCATTGATCAACTCTGATTGCAAATCTCCTCCTGCCTGATCCTCGGCTGCAGCTTCCGAGAAGCCAGAGGCAAAGCAAACTGCGCCGCCGCTGCCCATGTCTGACAGAACCTGAACGGCCTCAACGGTGGCGTGACGGTTGATGCCAACAAAGGCCGCGTCCGGGGACGATGGCAGGTCTTCAATCCGTGCGTAGGCCTTGTGCCCGGCAATTTCATCCGCCTTGGGATAGACAGGCCAGATTTTCCCTGCGTAGTCCATGCGTTCCGATTGCAGGATAACCTGCTTGCACCACGCGCCGCCGCCGATCACCGCGATGGATTCCGGGCGTAGAAGACGGGAGATATCCTTGCTCATTCGGGCCTCAGGCACCCAGAGGCCGCAGCAGATCACGACTGATGATATGCCGCTGGATTTCACTCGTACCATCCCAGATACGTTCTACGCGCGCATCCCGCCAGAACCGTTCGATCGGGAAGTCGTCCATCAGACCCATGCCACCATAGATTTGCAGCGTCGTATCCGTGACCTTTGCCAGCATTTCCGAAGCATAAAGCTTGGCCGAGGCAATCTCGCGATTTGAGGGCAAGTCCTGATCCAGTCGCCATGCGGCCGCGAGCGTCAGCCAGTCAGCAGCGTCGATCTCGGTGATCATGTCGGCGATCTGAAAGCCGACACCCTGAAACTTACCGATCGGCTGGCCGAATTGCTTGCGTTCAGCCGCGTAGTTCAGCGCATAATCAAAACAGCGCCGCGCGCGCCCGACCGAAAAAGCAGCAACCGTCAGGCGCGTTGCATAGAGCCACTCGTTCATCACGGCGAAACCGCCATCGACCTCGCCCAGAACCTGTGCGTCGGGCAAACGGCAATTGTCAAAATACAGGATATAGTTCTTGTAGCCTTTGTGGCTGACTGAGTTGTACCCCTCGCGCACTTCAAAACCCGGCGTACCACGATCTACGAGGAAGGTAGTGATCCGTTTTTTGGGGCCTTTCGGAGTTTCATCCACACCTGTTGCGATGAACACGATGAAGAAATCCGCGTGCTCCGCGCCCGAGATGAAGTGTTTCGAACCGTTGACGACCCAGTCACCGCCATCGCGAATGGCCTGACATTTCATGCCCCGAACATCTGACCCCGCGTCAGGTTCGGTCATAGCTAGAGCATCCATCTTTTCGCCACGCACGGCAGGCAACAAATAGCGTTCACGCTGGTCGGCGTTGCAGGCCATCAGGATATTCTGCGGGCGACCGAAGAAGTGGGTCAATGCCATCGAACCTCGGCCGAGCTCGCGTTCGACAAGAGTGAAATCAAGATGCGAGAGACCCGCGCCACCAACTTCTTCGGGGAAGTTACAGGCATAAAATCCCAGTTCAATGCATTTCCGCTTGATTTCGTCGCCCAGCTCTTGCGGCACCTGTCCGGTGCGTTCGACCTCAGCTTCGTGGGGGTAAATCTCGTTCTCAACAAAGCTCCGCACTGTTGAGACGATCATTTCCTGTTCTTCGGTTAAGCCAAATTGCATGACGCGTTCCCCTGATGTCTGATTGGCAATGAAACGTAATTGCCTGACACGATGACATGCAGTAATCGTACGATATCATGCCGAGTTAGAAAAATTTGACCCAGATCTATAACTTTTTGCTGTTCGACGGGTTCTCGAACCTTTGCCTCGCCAACATGGTTGAGCCATTGCGCGCGGCGAACACTTTGGCGGGGCAGGATCTCTATGCCTGGCAGTTTTATTCACCCCATGGTGCGCCAGTTCAAAGCTCCAGCGGGTTGCAGGTCGCGCCGCATGGAGCGATGGGCATTGAGGCGGGTGATGCTTTGGTTGTCATGCCGTCTTATGGGTATCTGGAACACTCGGTTCCCGATACTCATCGCGCTTTGCGCAGGGCCGCAACCCGTCATCGCAAACTGGCTGGTCTGGACACAGGGAGTTGGTTGCTCGCGCGTGCGGGACTGTTGGAAGGGCATCGCGCGACCATTCACTGGGATGAACTTTCCCGGTTCGAAGAAACTTTTACCGATGTCGAGGTCGTGCAGGAACGTTTTGTGATCGACCGGGACCGGATCACCTGTTCAGGCGCGATGGCTGCTTATGATCTGGCGACTGCGCTGATTCTCGCGGATCACGGGCCGCTGTTGTCGATGGAGGTGGCGCATCTTCTGATGAACCGTGGTGAACCAAGTGCTGCTTCACCACAGATGAAATCCGAAGACAGGCTGGTGAATCGGGTGCTGGGCGTCATGCAGGGCACGTTGGATGCGCCAGTAATGATAAAGGATATCGCTCGTCAGCTCGGGTGCTCTCAAAAGAAGATTGAGACCCGGGTTTTGTCCGAGCTGGGTGTAACACCGCAGGCGCTCTATCGTCGCCTGCGTCTGAATTTGGCGCGTAAACTTGCGGTCGAGACCCAGCAGTCCGTGGCCGAGATCGCCAGCCGCTGCGGGTATGAGAACCCAAGCGCAATGACGCGGGCGTTCCGGATGCAATTCGGGCAGACACCAACAGCCTATCGAAACGGGGAGTAACTTTGGGATTAGCCTCGCACGCGTGAGAGGTCCGGGTCATACGGGGACGGCGCAATCACCTCGGCAGCGATCATTTCTCCGCACAGGTCAAGTTGCATTCGGCTGCCGGGTTCGGAAAATTCCGGATTCACAAAGCCGTAAGCAAGGTTTAGCCCTGTTCTGTGGCCCCAGTCACCTGACGTGATCGTACCAACAACCATGTCGTCCAACATCAGAGAGGCTCCAGCATAGGCAGGTGCTTTGATTGTATCGATTTTCAGGCTTACCAGTTTCTTTTGAGGCCCGTTCTCAAGGCGTCTCTGCAACGCGTTTCGGCCAATGAAATCGCCTTTGGTCAGTTTCACGAACCGATCCAAACCGGTCTCAAACGGGTCGAACTCTGTGAGCAGATCGGCTTTCCAGTGCAAGAACCCTTTCTCCATCCGCATGGACTCGACGGCGCGAGCACCAAATAATTTCAAGTCATGTGTCTCGCCAGCTTTTCTGAGCGCCAGATAGGCCGCGTATAGTGAGGCGTTCGGGACATGTATCTCGTAGGCCAGTTCCCCTGAGAAGCTGATATTCAATACAGTTGCTGGCGCGAACCCGACAAAGCACTCGCGAACTGACAGCCAGGGAAAAGCTTCTCGCGACCAGTCTCCTCGAGCACAAGCGGACAGCACGTCGCGCGATTTGGGTCCGGCCAGCACTAATATTGTCTGATCATTGGTGAGTGAGCGGATTTGCACATCTTCGCCATCATGCAGATGCGCCTTTAGCCAGTCCATATCATGGTATTCGCTGGCGGCGGCGGACCCGTACCAGACCCGTGCCGGGCCGCGATCACTCGCGGGAAGGTTGGCGATGGTGGCCTCGGCTTTGACCATCCCGTGGTGGTTCAGCAGATAACCAAGGCCGACCCGCCCGTCGCGTTTTGTCACCGCGCCGCACATCATCCGATCCAGAAACCGATGCCGATCGGTTCCGGTGATTTCCAGCCGGTTGAAGCCGTTAACTTCGGCCAGTCCGACATTTTCTTGAAGGTTTCTGATTTCCGCTGCCACGACGTCAAAGGTCTCATCAAAACTGAAACTCAGCGTTGGGTGAAAATCTGGTGCAGGCTTGATGTAGTCGACCCGCTCCCAACCGTTGACCACTGTAAATTCAGCCCCTTCTGCTGCGAGGATCGGGGTCAGCGGTGTGGTTTTGGCGGGGCGACCGGCAGGCCGGTGTTCATGCGGGAAATGAAAGCGGAATTCATTCTGGTAATCTTCGATGGCTTTCAGCGCGGTCAGCTCCACATTTGTGTGGCCGGTAAACCGACGCGGATCAAGGCACCAGGTGTCATAGCAGGCTTCGCCATGAACGATCTGTTGGGCCAGCAGCCAGCCATGGCCACCCCCTTCGCCCAAACCCGCGCGCAGACCGATGATGCAGAAAGCATTGCGCTTTCCGGGGATTGGCCCGACCAAAGGTGCGCCGTCAATTGTGTAGGTGATCGGACCATTCACCACTGTATGAATGCCGACATCCATCAGTGCAGGCATGCGTGCGAAGGCACCTTCCAGCACATCCGTCACGCGGTCCAGATCGTCAGGGCACAGCGCGTTCACAAAATTCGGATCGATCCCGTCCATGCCCCAGGTTTTGCAATCCTGCTCGTAGAAGCCGACCAGCAAGCCGTTCTTCTCCTGCCGACAATAATAGTCGCTGATCGGACAGCGCAGCAGAGGCATCCGATGGCCTGCGTCGCGGATTGATGCGATTTCTTCTGTCAGAAAATACTGATGCTCCATCGAAGCGACAGGGTGGTGCACGCCCATCATAGCGCCCACTTCGTTGACCCGATAACCACAAGCGTTAACTACGATATCGCAGTCAATATTGCCGTGTTCCGTGTGAACCGTCCAGGTATCGTCCTTGTGCTGTGTCAGTCCTGTGACCGGAGTATTGCGATATACCTCGGCCCCGGCTTTGCGCGCACGGCGTGCCAGAGCTTGGCACAGTTGAGCCGGATCGATGTCGCCATCTAGCGGATCCCATAGCCCTCCTAAAAGGTTGTCGGTGGAAATCAACGGGTGCCGGCGGGCGCATTCCTCTGCATCTATGACCTCGAAATGCACATCCATTCCGCGCGCCATAGACGCAAAATGGTGGTACCCCTGCATCTGCTCAGGCGTATTTGCAAGCCGGATGCCGCCGTCACCGTGGTGGTAGTTGATAGGATAGTCCGGATCCTCGGCCAGTTCCTTATACAGGTTGATCGAGTGGGTCTTCAGACCAACCATGGTCTGGTTCATGCCAAAATTGGTCACTTGCGCGGCCGAATGCCAAGTTGTGCCGCTGGTCAACTCATCGCGCTCGACCAGCACCACATCGGTCCAACCTTCACGGGTCAAGTGATACAGAGTCGAGCAGCCGGCGATACCGCCGCCAATAACGACCACTTTAGTGCGCGATTTCATCAAGGACCCTCCGGTAGGTAGTCTTTTGGGGATTAGCCTGTTCTGTCAGTTGGTTCACAAGCGGTTGGATATTGTTACGTAAAAAATCGAAAATAAAAGCTCATTAACTCGTAGTAATTCGAATGCGGTTGAAATTGGCCCTGGGCGTTTAGTTGAATTGATCAACCTGATGCGGTTGGAGGATCACAAATGGCTGCGCAGCAGGCGAAAAGGTCCGGTCGAAAAGGACGTATCGCACAGCGAGCTGAAAAGCCTGCGCTCGACCCCTGTCCGCCAGGTCAACCGGGAGGCGCTTACAAACCCTTGACTGGGTTTGAGCTTGAGCGGATTTACAACACGGCTCTGGATCTTCTTGAGAAGCTGGGGATCGGCGAGGTGCCGGATCGCTTGCGTTCTGATTTGTTGGCGGTTGGGGCGCAAGATAGCGGGGAGGGGAGGATACTTTTTTCGCCTCAACTTGTGGAACAGGCGATTGATCAGGCCGCCAAGACCTTCGTTCTGCACGGGCGTGATCCAGCCCGATCCATCGAAGTTGGCGGTAATCGCGTCTATTTCGGAACCGGAGGGGCGGCGGTTCAGACGCTTGATCTGCGCAGTGGTCACTATCGGCCTTCGACCTTGCAGGACTTGCATGATTTCACGCGTCTTCAGGATGTCTTGCCAAATGTCAGCTGGTTCACCCGCTGTTGCGTTGCAACCGATCTGGAGGAAACCTTCGATCTGGATGTGAACACCGTCTATGCGCTGTTGAAGAATACCTCCAAGCCCACCGCGACGTCTTTTACATTGGCGCAGCACGTTGCGCCAATTGTTGAGATATTGGATATCGCAGCCGGGGGACCCGGTGAATTCGCAAAACGCCCGTTCATGAAAGCACATATAAGCCCGGTGATCTCGCCGATGCGCTACGGTGAAGACGCGGTGGATGTGGTCTACGCCTGCATCGAACACAATATTCCGATTTCTTGCATCACCGCTGCTCAGGCCGGCGCGACTGCACCGGCGACCTTGGCTGGTTTTCTGGCGCAGTCATTGGCAGAAACCCTTGCGAGTCTGGTAATGGTCCACGCGATCCAGCCCGGGTTTCCTATGGTCTTTTCGAATTGGCCACTGGTGATTGACCTTCGGACCGGCGCGTTCTCAGGTGGCAGCGGAGAGACGGCTGTCCTGAATGCAGCATCAGCACAATTATCAAATTGGCTTGGGCTGCCTTCAGGCGTGGCCTGTTCGATGTCTGATGCCAAGGCGATCGATGCTCAATACGGGATGGAAAAGGGACTGACCTCAATGGCGGCGGCGCTGGCAGGTGGTAATCTGATCTATGAAAGCTCAGGCATGACGGCCTCGTTGCTGGGTGCAAGTTTTGAGGCGTTCGTGTTGGATGATGAGATGCACTCGTACACCTACCGCGCTTTGAGGGGGATAGAGGTGACACACGAGAATCTGGGCTTTGACGCAATCTGCGAAGCAGTTCTGGGCGAGGGCCATTTTCTGGGTGGTCAGCATACTTTTGCGGCCATGGAACGGGATTACTTTTATCCCTCACTCGCAGACAGGGATGAGCCCCGGACTTGGGCAGAAAACGGAGCGCAAGATGCCTGGAGCCGCGCGCGACATCGGGCTCAAGAAATTTTGCAGACCCATACGCCAAGATACCTGTCAGACGAACAGGATCGGCAAATCCGAGATCGCTTCAACATTCTTTGAAAGCTGATCCAGTGCTATTCGATAAGTTTGAAACTATCCGTCAGCCACGGGATATCATCGCGCAGTGGGGAAATGATGCGGTCATTGATCAATGATCGGGTTTTGGCATCCACAAGCTCAATCACTGATCTTGAACAATCCGGCGTCGCGACCAGCGCCAGTGTGCGTGCAAAGCTCTTGCCCGGAAATGGGTGCATGCACAGCTTTGATTGGAACCGCTTTGCCCGAGAATACAGCAGCGGCGTCGTGATGGTCCAACCCGCACCGGAGGACACCATCGACATCAGCGTCTGATTGTTGCTGCATTCAAACCTGTGAGAGGACGAAATCCCCATCCGGCGTAATTGGGACTCGATCTGGCGCGCGATGATCAGATTGCTGGAATATCGTAGAAACGGCAATTTGGTTCTACCCTCAACAATGTCTTGCAAAGACTTGTCATTCACCGCAGGCAAAACGATCACAAATGGATCGCGCAGAAGGGGGCGATCCTGCAGATCGCGCATTCGTTCGCTAGGAGTAGTGGAAATCCCCAGATCCAACTGCCTGTCGCGCAGCATGTCGATAATCGCGTGGCTGGAATCCGTGTGGTACATGAAATCACAGGCGGGCATATTCGCGTAAAGATAGACCGCCAGCTCTGGAATGATGTCGCTGTCGAAGTCTTCGATCGTGCCGAAACGCAGATAGCTGGCCTCGGTGATGCTTCCTGCAGACGCTTCGGCCTTGGCCTTTCGGATCAGGTGCAGCGCATCGTCGATATTGCGCAGGAAGACCCGGCCCTTTGGGGTCAGAACCATGGGTCTACGGGTGTGGTTGAACAGCTCAACGCCCAGATGGTCTTCGAGATTGCGCAGGTGATGGGAAACGGTGCTTATCGTCAGCCCTGTTTCCTTTGAGGCCGCCTGTAGCGAGCCCTTTTGCGCGCATATCTGAAACAGTTCCAGCCATTTGAGGCTGAGGTCTTTCGGAGTAGACTGACGCGGCATTCCGGTGCTTTCGTGAGATCAGGGCATTCCCGGCAAATCTACGCAGATAATGAGAGCTTTGATATCAGAATCTTGGAATTCTGGCTCAATTGCCGAGCACTCAGGTTTCAGAGCTTTCCAAAAAGCCGCGCGCGGTCTGTGCAGCATCCGCGATATGGCTTTCGACTGCTTTTCGGGCTTTGGCAGGATCACCACTGAGGATGGCATCATGGATGGCAGTCATGTGGCTCATCCCAGAACGCTCTCGATTCCGCGCTGCGAGGGTCAAGGCCCGCAGGCGGCTGATCCGGCCGTTCAGACGTTGCACGACATCCCAGGCGATGCTGTGCCCAGCCTGTAAAAAAATCATTTCATAGAAGCGAGTTGTGGCCTGTAGCAGATTTGACCATTCGGTGTCATTCTGCGCCGCGCCCACTGCTTTCAATGCCTTGCCCAGATCGTTTGCGAAACCTGTCTCATGCGCTTGTGCACAGGCGGCGGCGGCTGAGCCTTCTAGCTGTAAGCGGATGTCATAGATTTGCCGCGCTTGGTCCCAGCTGAGGGTCGAGACGATTGGCCCGCGGTTGGGGATAATTTCAACCAAACCTTCGGCTTCCAGAAACCGGATCGTCTCGCGGATGACGGTGCGGCTGACACCAAGCTGATCGCAAAGCGGGCGTTCAACAAGCCGCTCACCGGGGGCAAAATGCCCGGCGATGATCGCTTCGCGCAGGCGCGCTTGCACGATATCCCGCAAGGTTTGCGGTGCTTTTTCGATCTTTTGTAGGGTGGAGTCGGTGTTCATCATCGACGCTTTCATATCTGTGGTACGGATCCGGAACAAGTATGATTGACATATCGTATTATGGTATACCATATTCTCGACCAAAGGCTTGCCAAAGGAATCACCATGTCCGCCGAAATTCGAAAAACGCTTCTGCATGTCGAAGACACTCTGATCGAGGGTGGTAAGTTGGCGGACACTCCGCTGAAGCTAATTGCCGCAATAGCTGTCATTCGGAACCCTTGGGCTGGTCAGGGTTTTGTCGAAGATCTTGGCCCCGCGATCCGCGATTGCGCCCCCGGATTGGGGGAGTTGCTGACCAAAATGATTTTGGATGCTTCAGGTGGCGGCGACCGCGTCGAAGCCTATGGAAAATCCGCGATTGTGGGCTTGAACGGAGAGGTCGAGCATGCGTCGGCCCTGATCCACACGCTGCATTTTGGCAATCATTATCGCAAAGCAGTCGGCGCGAAATCCTACCTTTCCTTCTGCAATACGCGCGGCCCTGCCAATGCGCCGCTGCTGATCCCCTTGATGGACAAACATGATGGGGGTCGTCGCTCTCACTACCTTACGATCCAGACTTCGGTCGCAGATGCACCTGCGGCAGATGAGATTCTGATTGCACTGGGTGCATCGATTGGAGGGCGGCCGCACCACCGGATCGGGGATCGCTATCGGGACATCGAGGAACTTGGTCATGACGTTGACAACCCTGCAGCTGTCTAACTCGGGCCGATCAGTCGCGTTCAGAGAGGCGGGCGAAGGGCAACCGGTCTTTATGATCCATGGCGTTGGCATGCAATCTGCGGCCTGGGGCCCTCAGTTTGACACGCTGAGCCAGCATTGCCGTATAATTGCGGTTGATCTGCCGGGGCATGGAGGCAGTGACCGTCTGTCATCTGGAAGCCAATTGCCGGATTTTGTTGGCTGGATGCATGATGTTGTCGACGCATTGAATCTGGCTCCGGTCGCAATCATCGGGCATTCAATGGGGGCTCTGATTGCCGCCGGCTTTGCGGCGGAGCACCCCGACATCACTAGCCGTGTTGCTATGTTGAACGGCGTCTTCTGTCGCGATGCCTCAGCCCGCGCCGCAGTCATCCAACGGGCCGCTGAAATCAGCGCGGGTCGAGTTGATCTGGAAACGCCGTTGTCGCGCTGGTTTGGTGACAGTCCGGGTGATCTGGCTGCCCGTGCGCAGGTGGCGTCGTGGCTTGGGTCTGTGGATCAACGAGGCTACGCCATCGCCTATTCCGCTTTTGCGCGGGGCGATGCCACCTACGCCAGCAAGATGAATCGGATTTCATGCCCGTTTCTGGCGCTCACCGGCGACGGAGACTCGAACTCAACCCCGGCTATGTCACAAGCTATGGCCGCAGCAGTTCAAAACGGTCGGGCCGTTGTGATCCAAGGCCACCGACATATGGTGAACTTGACAGCACCCGATGAAGTAACAGCGCATCTGGTTGAATGGCTCGGCCAGCCCGCCGAAGAAAGGATTGCGCAATGACCTCACTTGATCCCCGCACGCTGCGAAATGCATTTGGAGCGTTCATGACGGGCGTCACCGTGGTTACGTCGCATGATACCCAAGGTAACCCGATCGGGTTTACCGCGAACTCGTTCACATCCGTCTCACTAGACCCGCCGCTTGTGCTGGTTTGTCTCGCCAACAGTTCAAAGAACTATGACGCATTGATTGCCGCAGACGGGTTTGCCGTCAATATCCTGTCAGAGACACAGATCGAGGTATCCAATACCTTTGCCCGGCCCGTCGAAGACCGGTTTGCCAGCGTCGAGTGGCGGCGTGGACCTGCGGGATCGCCGTTGATCGATGGGTCGTCGGCCTGGTTTGACTGCTCTATGCACAAAACCGTCGAAGCGGGGGATCATGTGATCCTGATCGGCGAGGTCAAAGCCTTCGACAATACTCCGGCACCCGGTCTCGGATATGTAAGGGGGGCCTATGTAACACCATCAACAGCTGCTGGTGCCTTGATGCAGGACACCGGCCTGATCGTCTCAGCCTTGATCGAACGCGCAGGTGAGGTTCTGTTGATCGATGCCGGTGACGGCGCGCTTGCACCGCCCGAGGCAGTGGTTGGGTCAGAAGGTGTTTCAGCGGCATTGGAACAATTGATTGAGGCCACCGGGCTGACCGCAGAGCCGGGCTTTGTTTATTCGGTTTACGAGGATGCAGAGAAAAAGCGTCAACATATCGCGTTTCTGTGTCAGGCCGCAGATGGTGAGCCGAAGAAAGGTAATTTCGTCCCACTGGATGTCGTATCCTTTGGCACTGTAACCGACACGGCGACCCGAACCATGCTGGAACGATTGTCCGAGGAATCCCGGCTGGGAGATTTTGGCATTTACTACGGAAACAAGAACAGCGGCGAGGTTCGCCCGATTACACGAGGAGGTCACTGACATGCGGTTTTCGCTTTTCGTTCATATGGAACGCACCTCTCCCGATCAGGACCAGCAGGAGCTGTATGAAAACTTCATAGAACTGGCCAAGATCGCTGATGCGGGTGGTATGCATGCGGTCTGGACCGGCGAACATCACGGGATGGATTTCACCATCTCGCCGAACCCGTTCCTGAATATCGTCGATCTGGCACGCCAGACCAACAATGTGCGTCTGGGAACCGGAACCGTTATCGCTCCGTTCTGGCATCCGATCCGGCTGGCCGGAGAGGCCGCAATGACGGACATGATCACGAATGGCCGTTTGGATCTGGGCATCGCGCGTGGCGCCTACAGCTATGAATACGAGCGGATGGTGCCGGGGCTGGACGCCTGGGAGGCAGGCCAGCGTATGCGCGAGCTTGTTCCGGCAGTGCGGGGTCTTTGGGAGGGCGATCATGCGCTGGACGGAGAGTTTCATTCTTTCCCGGCAACCACATCTTCGCCCAAGCCTCTGCAACAAAACGGTCCACCGATCTGGGTTGCCGCGCGCGATCCCAACAGTCATGAGTTTGCGGTATCGAACGGTTGTCACGTGCAGGTCACCCCTTTGTGGCAGGGCGACGAAGAGATCACCCGGCTGATGGATACGTTCAACGCAGCCTGCGCCAAATTCCATGACGTCCCGCGCCCCGAAATCATGCTGTTGAACCACACCTATATCGCCTCGGACGAGGCGGATGCCCGTCGCGCGGCGGAAGAGATCAATCGCTTTTATTGCTATTTCGGCGCGTGGTTCAAAAACGAACGCCCTGTGTCGCAGGGTCTGATCCAGACGCTGAGCGATGACGACATCGCTAACCATCCCTTCTATTCGCCCGAGGCGATGATCCGGGACAATGTGATCGCCACGCCTGACAAAGCAATCGAACGCCTCAAGGGCTATAGCGATCTTGGATATGATGAGTATTCTTTCTGGATCGACAGTGGGATGAGCTTTGAGCGCAAGAAAGCCTCGCTAGAGCGGTTCATCGCGGACGTCATGCCCGCCTTCGCCTAAGGAGAGAAAATGCGGCAGTTTCAGCACTATATCGGCGGCACGTTTTCGGATGGGACCGCGCATTTCGACAGCCTTGATCCCGCGACGGGCACCGTTTGGGCGAAAATGCCTGAGGCCCGAACACATGATGTGAACGCCGCGGTTGAGGCTGCGTGTTCAGCGCTGAATGCCCCCGAATGGGCGACCATGACAGCAACGGCGCGTGGTAAACTGTTGTACCGGCTGGCCGATCTGGTCGCCGAAAATGCTCAGACCTTAGCCGAGCTTGAAACGCGCGATACCGGCAAGATCATTCGCGAAACCTCTGCTCAGATCGCCTATGTCGCGGACTACTACCGTTACTATGCCGGATTGGCGGACAAAATCGAAGGGGCGCACCTGCCGATCGACAAGCCCGACATGGAGGTTTGGCTGCGCCGCGAACCAGTTGGTGTGGTGGCCGCCATAGTGCCGTGGAATTCGCAACTGTTCCTGTCTGCGGTCAAGATTGGCCCGGCGCTTGCCGCCGGTTGCACAGTCGTTCTGAAAGCATCCGAAGATGGTCCGGCCCCGATGCTGGAATTCGCGCGTATTTTCGATCAGGCAGGCTTCCCGCCCGGAGTTCTGAACGTCATCACCGGCTTCGGGCCGGAATGCGGCGCCGTTCTGACCAGTCACCCGGATGTCGATCATGTTGCCTTTACAGGCGGCCCGGAAACCGCGCGCCATATCGTGCGCAACTCGGCTGAAAACCTCGCTTCGACTTCGTTGGAACTGGGCGGAAAATCCCCGTTCATCGTGTTCGAAGATGCCGATATCGAAAGTGCTGTGAACGCGCAGGTCTCGGGGATCTTTGCTGCGACCGGGCAAAGCTGCGTGGCGGGATCGCGATTGGTAATCTCTGACAAGATCAAAGATGAGTTTCTGGCCCGGCTCACCGAAAAAGCGGGTGAGATCGTGATCGGGGCGCCCGATGACCTAAAGACCGAGGTTGGCCCGCTGTGCACTCAGGCTCAGCTTGTGACTGCTGCAGATCTGGTTGCTGATTCCGTCTCGGCAGGGGCTACCGTGATAGCGGGTGGGCAACCTTTGGACCGTGAGGGGCACTATTTTCCACCGACAATCATTGATTGTACGGACGCGCCTGATGCGCCCTGTCTGACGCGCGAAGCCTTTGGTCCGATCCTCTCGGTGGTCAGTTTCGGGACCGAAGCGGAGGCGGTACAAATAGCCAACAACACCGCGTTTGGGCTGGCGTCGGGTGTCTTTACCAAAGACTTGACCCGCGCACATCGAATGATCCGCAGAATTCGGGCTGGCATTGTCTGGGTTAACACATATCGCGCTGTCAGCCCGATTGCTCCATTCGGAGGTCATGGACTGTCGGGCCACGGGCGCGAAGGGGGCCTACAGGCGGCGCTTGATTACACACGGGTCAAATCGGTCTGGTTGCGCACAAGCGACGATCCGATCCCCGATCCGTTCGTGATGCGGTGAATCTGACTAATCAACAGCATCCTTGGGCCAGATTTAGCACACTTTAGACAATCGCATTTCTGCCGCGCGTGCGTGGCCTTCCATGCCTTCCATCCGACTGATCCTAGCAGTGCGTTCAGCAAGCTCGTGCGAGGCTTGCGCTGAGCAGCGCTGCCATGTCACCGTTTTGGTGAATTTATGCACTGACAGACCGCCGGTATATCGGGCCGCTCCGCTTGTCGGCAAAACATGATTTGGCCCGGACGTCTTGTCGCCGAAGGGCACTGTTGTTTCGGCACCCAGAAACAGCGATCCATAGGTGGTCAGTTGGTCCAGCCACCAATCCAGGTCCTCGGCGATCACCTGCAGATGTTCGGGCGCGTAGTTATTGGCGACCCTGGCAGCCTCGTCGCGGCTGTTGCAAAGAATGATCTCGGCCCGGTCGCGCCATGCCGTGCGCGCTGCACTAGCGTTCGGCTCGGGAAGACTTTCGATCAGGGCATCGGCGCGCGCGATAACACCCTGGGCCAAAGCTTTATCGGTGCTGACCAGCCAGACAGGGCTATCGACGCCGTGCTCGGCTTGGCTCACCAGATCCCAGGCGACAGTCTCGATCGATGCTGTGTGATCGGCAATGACCAAGGTATCGGTTGGACCTGCAAACATGTCGATGCCAACCTTACCAAACAGCATCCGTTTCGCCTCGGCGACATAGGAGTTTCCCGGACCGACAAGAATGTCGGCTGGCCGCGCACCAAAAAAGCCATGGGCCATCGCAGCAATCCCCTGAACTCCGCCCAAATTCAGGATCAGATCTGCACCGCTAAGGTCCATCGCATAAACTATTGCATCAGGGATGCCCGCACCGGGACGCGGTGGCGAGACCGCCGTGATGTGGGACACCCCAGCCACCTTTGCCGTGGTAATTGTCATCAACGCACTTGCGATATGGCTATACCGACCACCAGGAACGTAGCATCCCGCGCTCGAGATCGGGATCTGTTTCTGACCTGCAATCAGGCCGGGCATCACCTCGATCTCGCATTCGCTCACCGTGGTCATCTGCGCTTCGGCGAATCGACGGATATTGGCATGGGCAAAGCGGATGTCGTCTTTGACCTGTTCAGGCACGCGGTCACATGCGGCTTTGCGCGCTTCATCAGTCAACACGAACTCTCCCGTCCAGCCATCGAGCGTTCCGGCATAGCGCCGAACGGCCTCTTCGCCCTCACGCTCGATATTGGAGAGCATGATTGCGACGATATCGCGGATATCCGAATTTTCTGCATCGGGGCGGGGCAGGGCGGTTTTCAGATAAGAGACGGCCATGGGAAACCTCAACGCGTCAGAGAGTGGGAGTGGATAGCGCCCGCCAGAACATCGACGGTGTCGATGATCGGAACGCTTTTGGGCAAGTCGCGGGTGAGCAGAGAGAATTCGGAGCAGGCCACAAACAAAAGCGCGGCACCCCGGCCCGAAAGGGCGTTAGCAGCGTCGGAAAGTGTGCTGAGTGCAGCGCCGGTTGGCCCTTCAGATTTGATGTGGCGGATCGTGCCGAGCATCCTATCTTCATCCTCGGGCCAGATTGCGGTAAATCCGGCGCGGTTCAGGGGGGCGTCAAAAATTCCGACCTTTCGCAGCGCTGGGGAGGCAAGAATTCCGACCTGGCTGCCAGAAGGCAGGAGCTGCGCCGCTTGATCCACGGACAGGTCTACCATGTTTAGAAAGGGGATCGAGACGGCGTCCTCTATCTGCGCCGCATAGTGGTGTGCGGTGTTACACGGCATCGCAAGCGCGGTTGCCCCTGATTGCTCCAATCCTCTCGCCATATCGGCCAGAACCGGCCCGGGATCAGACCCGTTGCCCTCGATCAGGTGCGCGATGCGGGAAGGCACCTGTGGGTTCATGTCAATCAATAGTGGCAGGTGATCGGCATCATCCGCCGCCTGTACCTTGGATAACACGCGCTGCTGCAACAGAATTGTCGCCTCTGGGCCCATTCCGCCCAATATGCCGGTGACGCGGGGTTTCATGCAAAGACCTGCTTGCTGGAACTTATCACCGTGATTTACAGATTGACCCAGCGGTCGGTGTGATCGAAAGCGAAATCATAACCGAACAGGCCAACCGAGCCTCCGGTATGCAAGAACACCACGCGCTCATCCTTGAACGAGCCCTTGCGCGCCAGATCGATCAGACCGGCGGCCCCTTTGGCGGAATAGACCGGGTCGAGCAGAATGCCTTCCAGTTCGGCAAACATGCGGATCGCCTCAATGCCGCTTTCGGTCGGCAAGCCGTAGCCGTCGCCTACATAGTCGGTATTGGCCATCACATCCTCGCGCCGCACCACGTCTGGGCAACCCAATTTCTCAGCCGTGTTGCAGGCTAGATCATAGACCATCTGCTCTTGTTTGGGCTGCGGCGCGCGGGTGCCAATGCCAAGAACCGGAATGCCCGTATTCATGGCGCAAAGCCCGGTGACCAGCCCGGCTTGCGTGCCCGAGGAGCCCGTCGCATGCACCACGCGATCGATTTTGAGACCGGCGTTATTGGCTTGGCTCACAAGCTCTAGCGCGCAGTTTACATAGCCAAGCGCTCCGGTCGGGTTCGAACCTCCGCCCGGAATGACATAGACGTTGTGACCTTCTTCACGCTTCTTCGCGGCCGAACGCTCCATCTCGGCGGGCATGTCGTGGCCGCCGGGAAACTTCTCGGTGGTTGCGCCATGCAGATGATCCAGCAGGACATTGCCATTGTTGTTGTAGTTGGCGTTGTTATAGCTGGTGCGGTCTTCCAGTAGGATATGACATTTCAAACCCAGCCGGGCAGCGAATGCAGCGGTTTGACGCGCATGGTTCGATTGCGTTGCCCCTTGTGTCATCACCATGTCTGCGCCTTGTTCGAGCGCTTCGCCGAACAGAAACTCTAGTTTGCGGGTCTTGTTGCCACCCGTCGACATGCCGGTGCAGTCGTCTCGCTTGATCCAAAGATCGATTCCCAGAGCCTCGGACATACGATCCATCCGTTCAAGCGGTGTTGGCAGATGGGCAAGAAAAACACGGGGAAAACGGGAAAGATGCATCAAGCTGTCCTGATCTGGGCCCGGCACATGGTTCAAGACCGGTAGGTCTTGCCAACATGGGCCGCTGGGTAGGTTTCTGGGTTTAGAATGCCGCCTGTAGTCAAGCTGCAAGGTCAGGCCTAATCACAGCGGATGGGGCGCGTCGGTCAAGCGCACTGTACCCGGTTTCGAAAAAGCCGGAAAATAACTTCGATATTGCGCTCAGATTACCTGGTTGCTCATTCGGGGGGTGCGGGAATGGTTCGAAAGTCGTCATTCAACCACGGAAACCGCGAATTCATAGGCTCGGTCACATGACGACGGATCAGGTTTTGCAGTGTGTTGTGGATCAGTCGTGTGGTTGTCGACGGATAGATATTGGTCGTGAACAACGATACGGTACGCGCAAAGCTTTTGCCCGGGAAAGGTAATGCGCGTGTATCTTTGTGGAATCGTCGTGCGCGATAGTAGCTGGCAGCAGTCGTGATCGTCCAACCACTGCCCCCGGCGACAAGTCCGATAATTGACTGATTACATTCAAGTTCGAACCGGTTGGGCAGGTTGATCTTGCTACGGGTTAGCTGAATTTCGATGAGTCTGCCTATGGTGTGATCACGCGAATATCGTAAAAGCGGAAGCGGACTGTCTGATTTGGTCAGTTCCTCGACCGGTCCGTCATATGCGGGCGGAAGAATGACGATAAACGGATCTCGAAGTAGCGGGAATTCGATTAACCCCTCAAAGTGCTCAGGAGGTCGGGTCGCAACGCCTGCATCCAGCTTTTGAGACTGCAGTTTGTCAAGAATCTCATGGCTGGGGCGGGTAAAGTGGCGAAAATTGCACCGCGGCAGGCTTGCAGAGAGATGACGGAACAGTTCTGGCGCGACCCGGCTGTCAAAATCGTCAATCAGGCCCAGACGCAAATCTGTTGCATGTTGCCAACTGCCCGAGCGAAGCTCGGCCTCGCCCCGTTTCAAGGCGATCAGGCCGTCATGCACATGTCGTGAGAACACCGTGCCTGCGGGTGTCAGACCCATTGGTCTGCGGCTGTGGTCCACCAAATCCACATCCAGCGCCTTTTCAAGACTGCGCAAGTGATTGGAGACCGTACTGATTGACAAACCGGTTTCAGCTGACACCTTTTGGATTGAACCCAACTTGGAAATAAGTTGGAAGACCTCCAGCCACCTGAGACTGAGTGCTTTCTTTGTCATCGGGTGCTCCCAAACCAGCGAACTATCAGTCAAAAGCGAAACAAAGTTTCGCTTTTTACGCAACCAGTATTTTGATTTACTAATTCAACGCGTAAGGACTATGGTTTTTCTACTGTTCCAGAGTTCGGACGTTTCAAGAGCCGACAAGTGGAACCAGCAGGGAGAAAATAGTCAAAATGATCAAGAAATATCTGCTCACAACAGCATATGCCGGGATTGCGGCCGTTACCGCTTCACAAGCCGCCGCGCTTGATGAACTGACGGTTGCATATTTCCTCGAATGGCCGATGCCGTTCCAGTATGCGAAAGCAAACGGAACCTACGAAGAAGAACTGGGCGTCAAGATCAACTGGGTGTCTTTCGACACCGGTACCGCCATGTCAGCTGCGATGGCCTCGGGTGATGTACAGATCGCGGTCAGCCAAGGGGTACCACCGTTTGTGGTAACCACTTCGGCCGGTCAGGACATCCAGATCGTCGATGTGGCGGTCAGCTATTCAGACAACGACAACTGCGTTGTTGCCGAAGCGCTTGAAATCGACAAGGGCAATGCGGGTGAATTGAACGGCAAGAAGGTCGGTGTTCCGATCGGCACAGCTGCGCATTACGGTTTCCTGTCGCAAATGTCTCACTTTGGTGTCGACATCGGTTCAATGGAAATTGTTGACATGGCTCCGGCCGATGGCGCCGCGGCATTTGCGCAGGGCAACCTCGATATGGTTTGCGGCTGGGGTGGCGCGCTTCGTCGCATGACCGAGCATGGCAACATCCTGCTGACCGGTGCTGAAAAAGAAGAGATCGGTATCCTGGTGTTCGACGTCACTAGCGCTCCGGCAAGCTTCATCGAAGAAGAGCCCGAGCTTCTGTCGAAGTTCCTTAAGGTTACCGCAGATGCCAACGCCAAGTGGAACGCAGGCGACAGCAAAGATGAAATGCTGCCGGTGATTGCCAAGGATGCTGGTATGGATCCTGCAGACGCTGAAGCCACAATCGCGACTTTCACCTTCCCGTCAGTTGAAGACCAGCTGTCCGAGAAGTGGCTGGGAGGTGGCGCGCAAGACTTCATGCAGGGTGTTGCAAACGTGTTCGTGTCGGCAGGCAGCATCGAATCCGCTCTGGATTCGTATGATGGTGCCGTTAATGCAGGCCCGCTGACAGCTGCGAATAACTAATCACGCAGGACATTTCATGCGACCGGCCCCGGTTTCGGGCCGGTCGACAGCTATGAAAGCAGGAAGGAGGCAGGATGCCTGAACTGGACATCGTAGAATTGTCCATGCGCTTTGACTTACCCAACGGCTCCTCAGTACAGGCCCTACAAGATGTTTCACTCAGCCTTAAAGAGGGTGAGCTGATGTCTGTCCTTGGCCCGTCGGGCTGTGGTAAAACGACGTTGCTGAACATCGTTGCAGGATTTCTGGCGCCGACATCTGGCAAGATTGAACTGAACGGCCATCTGGTCAAAGGCCCTGATGCTGAACGCGGGATGGTGTTTCAGAAGGGCGCGTTGTTCGAATGGATGAACGTGCGGGAAAATGTCGAGTTTGGCCCGCGTATGAAAGGCATGCCCAAAGCCGAGCGTGACCAGATTTCCGACCATCTGCTTGAGGTCGTGGGGCTGCAGGATTTCAAGGACAAGGCGGTTTATGAACTATCGGGCGGGATGCAGCAGCGTGTTGCGTTGGCGCGGTGCCTGGCAAACGAGCCGGACGTCATCCTGATGGACGAACCGCTGGGTGCTTTGGATGCGCTGACCCGTGAGAAAATGCAGGGCCTTGTCCTGAAGCTTTGGAAAGAAACGGGCAAGACGATCATCCTGATCACCCACTCGGTCGAAGAGGCCTTGTTGCTGGGTGAGCGTTTGATTGTCATGGCCCCCAGACCGGGGCGCATTCACCGCGAATACAATCTGCCTTTTGCTGAACGCGGTGTGAATGCCGATCTGCGTGATGTGAAGAAATCCGAAGGTTTTGCGGAAAAGCGCGATGAGATCCTCTCGATGATCTGGGAGATGGAAGAAGAAATTATGGGTCGGACGGAGCAGGCATCATGATTGTACTTCTCTTCTATATCGGCCTGTTCGGTGGCGCGTTTTTCATCGTCTACGCGTTACGCCGCGGTTTGCAATCGCGTCAGGATTTCACAAGCTTGAAAACTGTGACTTTCGGCGACGAAAGTGCCGTACGAGCGGATAGGGCTGCGTCGATAATCTCGGTTCTCGTGATCTTTGTGATCTGGGCGGCTTTCACCGGCTCGAAGTTGTTTCCGATCCATGTGCCGGGCCCATTTGTGGGTGATACGCAATTCACCTATACGCTCGAAAACGCGGATGGCAGCACGGATGAAGCCACGATTTTTGTTCGCGTTCCAGCCTTCGGTGAGGAAGCAGAGAAATTCGAGGTCGAGCCCGGCAGCGGATTTGCCAAAGACGATGCGGTTGCCGCTGCTGCGGGCCGCTCATCGACGATCCTGTTCGACAAGAACGATGATGCCAAACGTAATGAGGGTGCAAAGATCGTCGCGATCAACGGCACACCTATAGGTGAAGGCCAAAAGGTTGATACAGGCGATGGTACCGTAACGCTGACCGGGAAAGGGGCGATCAGTTTCACCCCCAAACAGGGCTTGCAGATGAACCCCATCTGGCTTCCAGCCCCTGAAACCGTTGTGGCCCGGTTCTTTGAGATTGCGAATGAAGGCTACCAGAACTTCTCGCTTTGGGAGCATCTGGGCTGGTCGCTGTTGCGCGTGATTGCTGGGTTTATCGCAGGTGCGCTTGTGGGGATTCCGCTGGGTTATGCAATGGGCCTATCCGGTTGGTTCCGCGGCTGGTTCGATCCGATTGTCGAGTTCATGCGACCGGTGCCGCCACTTGCGCTGATCCCACTGGTGATCATCTGGTTCGGCATCTGGGAGACCGGCAAGATCGTTCTGCTGTTCCTTGCGGCCCTTTGGATCATGACCATCGCCGCGCGGGCTGGTGTGTCCGGTGTGAACATCTCGAAAATCCACGCAGCGTATTCTCTGGGGGCGTCGAAATGGCAGATCATGCGCCATGTGATCGTGCCCAACTCGCTGCCCGAGATTTTCACCGGTGCACGTGTGGCTATGGGTGTCTGTTGGGGAACTGTTGTTGCGGCTGAACTGGTTGCCGCACAAAAGGGCGCCGGCATGATGATCATCGCCGCATCCAAATTCCAGCTGACTGACATTGTCATCATGGGGATCGTCCTTATCGGGGTGATCGGATATGGAATCGATATCCTGATGCGCAAGGCCGAGAACTGGCTGGTGCCATGGAAAGGCCGCAGCTGATCGGTCTTTCCGATACTGTGGTAACAAAGCGGCCCCCGAGCAATCTCGGGGGCCTTTTGTTTCAGCTGCGATTAAGAACGCGGCGTTGGACCTTGCTGCTGTCTTAGCTTGAACACGGCATCGGTCTGTATACCTTCAGAGCTCCTGTGCCCAAGGCGGGTTTGCCCCCGCTCGGGATACGGTGACGGCAGCGACCTTTGCACCGTATTCAAGCGCGTCGCGAAGACTGCTTGTGGGCAAAGTGCGCAAGGCGGGCTTGTTGAGATGACCGGTTTGGCTTAGCGCAGCCAGCACACCTGCGTTGAACGTATCGCCAGCACCAACAGTATCCACGACCTTAACTTTCTGGACGGGTACGGATACGTCCGTTCCATCAGAAAGATAGCCTGTCGCGCCATCCCCCCCTTTGGTCACGATTGCAATCGCTGGTCCTGCTCGAAGCAGCAGTGGAATTTTCTCGGCATGGCTTTCGGGGCCCGGTATAATCCAATCAAGGTCTTCATCGGAAACTTTAATGATGTCGGTCTTTGCGATCATACGGTTCAAGCGGGTCCGGTATCGCGTCTGATCCTTGATAAAGCTGGGTCGAATATTGGGGTCCAGCATTACGGCACGATCCGCGCCATGACGATCAAGTGTGGCCGCGTAGGCATCGGCACAGGGTTCGCAAGCCAGGCTGATCCCTCCGAAATACAGTGCGGAAACGCCCGGTAGTTGATCCGGCATGTCTTCGGGCCGCAGCATCCGGCCCGCCGTATTCTCATCGACAAAACTGTATGTGGCGTGCCCATCCCGCAACTGCACGAATGCAAGTGTCGTAGGACGGTCCGAGCGGATAACGTGCGAGGTCGCGACATGGCTGATCTGCAAGGCGGCGATCAACTGTTCTCCGAACATGTCCGTAGATAGCCCTGACAGAAGCCCCGTTTGAATGCCCAAACGACCCAATGCAATTGCTGTATTGAAGATCGCGCCGCCGGAATGTGGCACAAACCCTTTGCTGCCAGAAACCGTTGGTTCGGCAATCATATCGATCAGAGCTTCTCCACAGCACAGGATCATTCTGCTATCCCTCGGCCTGCTTGAAAATGCGCGGCCAAATTACCGTGCCAAGGCATTCTTACAGAAATTGTTAGCGCCAACAATGCCAAACTCATCCTGTTCTGACACATACAGGTTCATCGATTGCCGCAATTCATCGAACCGCCCACCCGCGTTGAAGGCACGCAGAAAATCCTGACCAAACAGCCAGCGGTTCTTTTCGGCCACCCCGCCAACCAGAAACACACCTCCGGAGGGGATAAGAGCAACAGCAAGATCGCCCATTATGGCGCCCAGATGCTCGGTAAACATTCGCGCCGCTTTGACAGCGCAGGTATCCGAGCCGTCCTGCGCATCCTGCAGAATGTCTTTTGCCGAACGTACCACACCCTCGGGCAGACCCTCGGCCATCCCGATCGCCTGATAGAGGACCGGCAGCCCGGTTCCGCTCAGGAACATCTCGGCCTCGATGGTGAGCGTATCGTCAAAAAAGCACTCGGGTATGATCTGGCGCGCTGCGCTGAAAACTTCGACCTCGTCAAGATGGCGCGGGGACAATCCAACATGGCCGCCTTCGCCGGAAACGGTGTGAAAATGTCCTTCAGAGTAGAGCAGGGCGCCCACGCCCAGCCCGGTTCCCGGCCCAACAACTAGCCGTGTCCCCAATGGTGGAGCGGCTGAGCCCTGCAATACCTCAACATCATTCTCGGTAATCTCGGCGACTGACCATGCGGCAGCAGTGAAATCATTGATGACATAGGTATGGTGCGCGCCGGTCGCTCGGGCCAGAGCGTCTTCGGAAAGATCAAGATTGGCATTGGTCAGGCGAATGGTGCCGTCCTGAACCGGCCCCGCCCCGGCAGCAACGACCGCGCGCGGTTTTGTTCCGACCTCGTCGCACAAACTGTGTAATGCGTCTTGCAGGTCGCTTACGGAGCCGGTGGGATGTTTGCGAAGATCGGTCAGCGCCCCCTCGGTTACGACGCCCAATCTTGTATTTGTGCCGCCGATATCAGCCACCAGATTCCAATGTGCGTGTAACCCTCCCTTGGGTCTAATCCATGGGGCCGGCTGGGCGTCACTTGTTTGGATTGTCTGTAACGCCTCGACGTCGGTCCCGGACTGAACGAAAATGCCGTGTACCAAGGTGTCGGATTCAAGCGCGTCATGCATGCGCTCCAGCGTATGCACCAAGTCGTGACCCGCATCGGCAGCTACGGTCACGAATGAAGGCAGCGATTGCTCATGTGTTGTGCGCATGAGCCTGTCTATGTCAGTGCCTTCTTTCACGACTACGCTGCACCAATCAATCGGCTCGGCGATGATGGAAAAATCATCCCGCCAATTTTCGGGAAAGTGGCTGGCCAATCGATCCAGCAAAGACTGCGAGTATTGCCCGTTGGTTATCGTATCAAGGATGAGCGGATCGACCTCTACACCCAGATTGGCCATCCCATAGCTCCGCATTTCCTGACGCGCCGCGCCCTGTGCAAGCAATTGATGGTGCAGGCTGCGGGCATTGGTGCGAGGGTCGCGTTCGATTCCGACGGACGGATTCAAGGTAGAGATGTTGAATATCCGATCACCCATCCGAGCGACGATTACCTCAGAAAACGCTGCAAAATAGTCGACCATTACTCGATTGCGCCACCCGCCGATATCCTCCAGCGCTGGGGGGATATCGTTGTGATCCAGCACGATGCATGGCCGAATGCTGTGTGCCAAAAGCTGATCAATCCGCTGCTCGCACTGATCCAATGCGCGTGCATCAGGAATGCGACCGTCTGGCATGATGTGTTGCCAACGAACTGTAAAGCGGTGCATGTCTAGGCCAGTTGCCGGTTCTGCAGGGGAAGCCGCACCAAACAGAAAGCCATTGGGAAAGTCAGAACGGGTATATTTCATTGTCGCAACCTGTTGGAGCCATGACCAGCGTCACGCCATCTAACAGGTTATGTTAGCGGTATCTAGATTAACGTTTATATGAACCGCGCGTCCTGAACAGGACATCACATCCCTCGATCTGCTGGCCGTCCCATGTCACTGAATGCGCATTATAGTTGATCAGCACTTCGTGCGACTGCGTCTCGCGCCGCCGCAGCCCTTTGGGCATCGGATGGAGCGCCAGATCCGTTTTCTGGGCCGCCATGGCTATGACGCGATCCCAAAGGGCCTCATCGGGGAACCCCGCCAAATACCAAAGACCGGCACCGCCATGCAACGCCGCAGCGCCATCTGCGAAAGAAAGCAATTTTTGGGCGGAGCCTGACAAGCGCTCAACCCAATGTTCCGCAGCACCACCCCCTTCGACAATACGGGTTACGCCGGGTGGCAAAGTTTCGATCAGATCGACATGGCTGCTGAGGCCATCAAGACCTGGGCGCCCCGAATCATGGATCTGAAAATCTGCGGTGATTGCCCCGCTGCGCGGTCCCAGAACGGCAAGATCACATCCTTGTAGTAGCCTTTGTTCAAGATCGCCTAGGGCAGCCAGGCCCGGTGCTAGGATCAGATTATAGTGCTCCTTGCCGACCTTGTCCTGAGGCACGAAATCCACCGACAACCCAGCGCGCCGCAACGCGCGGTAGGCAGAGAATACGAGCCGGAAATAGTCGAACCCCGCGCCCTGAGGCTGCGTTGTCCAGGCCCAGTCAGATGCATAATCGAAGACGATAGCAACCTGTGCATGGGCTGGTTTAACCGTGCCTATCGCGGCCAGATCATCGGCGGTCTGACGCGCCTCTGCCAAACCGGGTGCTTCGTCGCCATGCGGGGTAAGTAGACCGGCATGCATCTGTTCCTGCCCGAACGGTGCTTGCCGCCAGCGGAAATAGCTGACCACTTCGGCCCCATGGGCCACCGCCTCAAGCGACCAGAGACGCACCATGCCGGGCAGGGGTGCCGGGTTGTAGGGGGCCCAGTTCACTGGACCGGGTTGCTGTTCCATGACCCACCAACGGCCTCGACCGACGGCGCGGTATAGGTCGTGGTGAAAGGCCTGCATGTCCGGATCACCCTGCTGCAGAAATGCAGTCTTGTGCGGCTCGTCCACTTCCAACCGATCCGACAGGAAGCCAATAGGATAGCTGTCCCACGTCGCGATGTCCAAATCCCTGCCTACATCGAAATGATCGAATTCCAGCACACGCCCCATGTAATTGTGCAGCAATGGTTGATCCGTTAGCGGCCGCAGCGCATCGACCTGGGCCTTGTTGAACGCCACCACTTGATCCGAACTGAACCTGCGAAACGCCAAGACGTGTGCCGGGTTGGGCTCGGTTACGGGCTGGTTCGGCAGCTCGATCTGATCGAAGCTGTTATATTCCATCGACCAGAACACATTCCCCCAGGCATCGTTCAACGCGTCGATCGAGTTGTATCGGTTCGACAGCCAGCGGTGAAAAGCATACAGCGCCGCAGCACTATAGCTGAGCGTCGTATCGTGACAGCCATATTCGTTATCGATTTGCCAAGCAGCGATATACGGGTTGCGGCCATAGCGCCGACCCATGATCTTCGTGATCCGCTTGCATTCGTCGATATAGCCGGTGTGACTAAAGCAATAATGTCTGCGTGAGCCGAACTTGCGTAGATTGCAATCAGCATCCACAGCCAGCATGTCGGGATGCTTGTCCAGCATCCATCGCGGAGGTGTTGCCGTCGGGGTGCCCAGCACAATCTTCAGCCCTGCCGCACCCAAGGTTTCAATCGCGCGATCCAACCAGTCGAATTGCAGGTCTCCAGCAGTGGGTTCCATTCGGCTCCAGGCGAATTCGCCGATCCTGACCCATTTCAAGCCAATCTCGACCATGCGCGCGGCGTCCTGAGCCCAGTTTTCTTCGGGCCAGTGTTCAGGGTAATAGCAAACGCCAAGTTCCGGCTTCATAGTATAACTCTGTGTTCAGCTTGACCTTGCGCCACATTTGGCGCGGTGAGTGTCATGCCATTCGTCGGCGTTCTTACAAGAGTGTCCGCGTCCAGCCCTTGGCGGGCGGTGGTGCAGAACAGTGTAGTCAGGTCATCACCACCAAAACTCGGGCACGAAGTGTGTTTGGCATCGAAACCAACCGCTCTCAGGAATTGACCGCCGGGCGTATAGGCTGCAACCCGGCTGGCACCCCATTGGGCGATCCAGATGTTTCCGTCGTGATCAACCACGGCACCGTCCGGGTTCAGATCTTCGCTTTGCAGGTCAAGGAAGACCGCCGCTTTTCCTATGGGCCAGCCTGTCTGCGCGTCCAGTTCCCAACGCATGACCAGCTTGGTGGCGGTATCGCTGTAATAGGCGCAGGATCGGTCCGGCGCAAAGCAAATTGCATTTGAGATGGTGATATCTCGGACCAATGGCCGTAGCTCGCCATTCCAATAGCGATAGATCGAACCTGCGCCTACTTCTGCCTGTTTGCCCATGGTGCCAATCCAGAACCCGCCCCAAGGATCGGCGCGCCCATCATTGGATCGAGTCACCGGATTGTCGACCTCAAGCGGGGCGATCAAATCTTTGGCTCGACTCTCAAGCCCAAATCGCCACAGGCCGGTTTCCGACGCGATCAGCAAAGTGTCACGGTCTACCCATCCTGCGGCTGAGACATGTTCATCGAACGCCCAGCTATGCGCTTGTTCATTTTCTCGCGTCATCAATCGCTTGCCGATGATATCGAACCAGAAAAGCTGTTGCCGTTTAGGGTGCCACAATGGCCCCTCGCCCAATTCGCAGGGGCGGTCGTCATAGACCTGACTCATCCAACGGCCTCATCATAGGCAGCAACGATTTGCCGGGCACGGTTTGCTATATCTCCAACTGACATTCCGGGCTTATAGAGCGCAGATCCAATTCCGAAGCCGTCGGCGCTGGCCTCGATCCAGGCTCCAAAGTTCTCGGGGCCTGCACCGCCCACGGCAAAGACCTGAGCACCCGGCGGCAAAACAGGGCGCAGCGCAGCCAACCCTGCAAGACCGGCAAGCGAACCGGGGAAAAGTTTTAACCCTGTAGCCCCGGCCTGGAGCGCTGCGAAGGCCTCGGTCGGCGTGAACACACCTGGCCAGCTTTGCAGCCCAAGCGCGACAGAGCGTTGGATCACGGGCACATCGCAATTCGGCGAAACGATCAATCTACCTCCGACATCAGCAATCGCGTCAACTTGATCGGGGGTTAATACAGTGCCCGCTCCGATAAGCGCACGGTCCCCGATCTTCGAGGCGAGAACTCGGATACTTTCCAGCGGATCGGGAGAGTTCAGCGGAACCTCAATCCGGTCAATTCCCGCTTCTAGCAGGGTGTGACCGACCGGTAGCGCCTCGTCAGGGTTCAGCCCACGCAGGATGGCGATGATGGGGCGGCTCATGCGGTTTGCCTCGTTAATGTTCGGGCCTGCGACAGACCCGCAAGTGTTGCGATTGTGGCGTCTGCGGTTTCGACCATGGCACCTTGTTGCTGCAGGGCGGTCGCGTAGGCCTTGGTCAGACTTTCCGAGCCGATGATCGCCAATTGTTGGCCCAGCCAATAGGGCCGCGATGCGGCAAGCTCGGCGCCAATCAGGAACCCTGAAAGACGGGCGCGTGCAACGCTCTTGCTTTGACCGTGCAGCAAATCAGCAGCCCGTAGCCCGAATAGGCGCGCTGCCAGCTGCTCGGGTTTCGACAGCATGTCGGCAACCGCTTCGGTAAAATTCACGTCGTCCCAGCCCTCGTCAATTGAATGCTGCAGAACGGATTGCCCGCGCAGCAGATCAAACAACTCGCCGGTCATGAAGGTTCGGAAACTGACCACCTCTCCGGCACTGATCTGGGCCCATTTTGTATGCGTGCCGGGTAGGCAAATCACACCGTCCCAATTCTGATGCGTGCTGAGGAACCCCGCGATCTGAGTCTCTTCGCCGCGCATCACATCGGGAGGGCTGGTCTGTTTCAGCCCAGGAACAACGAAGGCCCGAATACGCGGATCGGTGTTTGGAACGCGGAAGGGTACGACCGGAATGGGCTCGGATGGAACCGCAGAATACGGGGCCTCGACCCAACCCTGTCGTGCCCCGACCATTCCGCAGGCGATCACATCTACCGGTTGCCCGGGCAGCCAATCTTCGATCAAAGCCAGCAGGGCTGCCTGAAAACCTCCGCCGGTTGTGCGGGACATACCATCTGACGACGCGGCCTGTGCCAAAACGCTATCACCTTGCATGGCCCATGCCCGCAGATGAGATGTTCCCCAGTCAACAGCGATCCACTCGACATTCATAGCGTCACCCCGTTCCTACCACGCCGCCGTCAACCACCATGCACTGCCCGGTCATTGCACGGCTTGCGCTTGAAGCCAGAAACAGGGTTGGTGCGATCATGTCTTCGGGCGTCAGATGCTCTTTCAGGCTCTGGCGATCCATATGCGCAGCCAGATCTTCGGGTGTGGCCCACATGTCCAGCTGTTTCTGTGTCAGAACCCATCCCGGTGCCAGCGCGTTGACGCGAATTTTATGTGGCCCAAGTTCACGCGCCAACGAGCGTGTCATGCCGGTGATTGCCGCATTTGAACTTGTATAGATTGGATAACCTGCGTTCCCCATCAGGTAACTGATCGAACTGAAATTGATGATCGAACCGCCTTTGTCCTTCATCTGTCGCGCGGCTTCCTGACAGGCAAAATAATAGGCCTTTAGGTTGACTTCGATCATCCAGTCCCAGAACTCGGTTGTAGATTCTTCAAGTGAGTGCCGCTTGTCATTCGCGGCGTTGTTGACCAGCACTTTAATCGGGCCATGGGCTTCAGCTGCTTTGGCCATGGTGGCGTGCAACAGCTCGGTATCAGTCATGTCACCCTGCAGGAACAAGGGGGCGCGGCCATGCTTGTCACGCATCTGTTCGACAAATTCACCGGCATCTGACCGACCGATAAAGGCAACTTTAGCCCCTTGGGCCATGAACCCGTCAGTCAACGCTGCACCAACGCCCGAACCGCCGCCGGTGATATAAACAGAGGCTCCGTTGAGGTCTTGAAATGTAGCAGGTTGATCCATCAGTGGCTCTCTCTCGTCACTAGGCGCGTGTCTTTGCCCACAAGGAAATCAAGGTCCGCGCCGCGATCAGCCTGCAACACGTGGTCGATATAAAGCTTCGCATACCCGCGCGAGTAATGCGGATCGTCCGGTTGCCACAGGGCGCGGCGGGCGTCCAGTTCCTTTTCGTCGACCAGCAGCTGCAGCTCGCCCTTGCTGGCGGACACGCGAATACGGTCACCGGTTTTGACCAACGCCAACGTACCACCAGCCTGAGCCTCAGGGCTGACATGCAGGATAACTGTCCCGAATGCAGTACCAGACATACGCGCGTCCGAGATCCGGATCATGTCGCGTACGCCGTCTTTGACCAGCTTGGCCGGGATCGGCATGTTCCCAACCTCGGGCATCCCTGGATAGCCCTTGGGCCCACAACCTTTGAGGACCAGAATGGTCTCAGGTGTTACTGGTAAGTCGTCGCGGTCGATATTGGCTTTCAGATCTTCGATGCTCTCAAAAACGTATGCTTCGGCCTCGGTTTCCAGCAGTGCATCTGTGGCCGCCGAAGGCTTCACGATTGCCCCGTTGGGCGCAAGATTGCCGTGCAGAACCCGCAGGCCTGCGGCGGGTTTTACCGGATCGTCAAATGGGCGGATGACGTCTGTGTTGAAACACTCAGCCCCTTCACAGTGGGCCGAGATGTCCTTGTTCAGAACTGTTCTTGCCGGGCGCAGGAAAGGTTTGAGTTCGCTCAGAACCACTGGCACACCGCCTGCATAACAGAAATCCTCCATCAGGTATTTGCCAGAAGGCATGCAATTGACCAGCAGGGGGATTTCCGATCCGATTTCAAAGTCTTTCAACGTCAAGTCGACACCCACGCGACCTGCAAGTGCCAACAGGTGGACCACTGCGTTTGTCGATCCTCCGACGGCTGCATTGGCGAGGATGGCATTCTCAAACGCCTCCTTGGTCAGGATATCTGATGGTTTGAGACCCTCGTCCACCATCTCGACAATGCGCTTGCCGGTCAGATGCGCCAGTGCCATGCGGCGGGCATCAACGGCAGGCAGGGCGGCGTTGGTGGGCAGCGATATGCCCATCGCCTCAACCAATGAGGCCATGGTACTAGCGGTGCCCATAGTCATGCACACACCCGCGCTACGCGACATGCCTGATTCAGCGTTCATGAAATCCTGAAGTGTCATTTCTCCGGCACGAACAGCTTCGGAAAACTTCCAGACATCAGTGCCCGAACCGATATCCTGACCCCGGTATTTGCCGTTCAGCATCGGGCCAGAGCTAACCACGATGGACGGCAAATCGACCGAGGCTGCACCCATCAGCTGCCCCGGGGTGGTCTTGTCGCATCCACCCAGCAGGACAACGCCGTCGATACCATAGGCGCGGATCGATTCCTCGACATCCATCGCCAGCAGGTTGCGAAACAGCATGGCGGTGGGTTTCATCTGGGTCTCGCCCAGCGACATAACGGGGAATTCCACTGGAAAGCCGCCCGCCTCCCACACGCCCCGTTTCACGCCTTCGGCTAGATCACGAAGGCCCGAATTGCAGGGCGTCAGTTCCGACCATGTGTTGCAGATGCCGATGATGGGGCGCCCGTCAAAAGCGTGATCCGGAAAGCCCTGGTTTTTCATCCAGGACCGGTGAATGAACCCGTCCTTATCGAGTTTTCCGTACCAATGCTGTGAACGGCGTTTCTTGGTCATTATTGGCTCTGTCAGTCTGGCGTTGGAATTGAGTGTTTTTTGAGAAGACGAAGATTAAGCTGCGCGGGCGGGGCGGCACCAATCTGGCAGCCAATCGCCATGGGCAGAAAGCAGATCGGTGACGAGGCCGCGAATTTGGCGCAGATCCAGCTCGGCTGCAGTATGGGGATCCATCATTGCGGCGTGATAGATGTATTCGGGGTTTTCTTCGGTCAGCGCGCGAACCGTTAGCTCTTGTACGTTGATCTGGGTCCGCATCAACGCGATCAGTTGTGGTGGGATATCCGTGACCACGGAAGGCTGGACGCCATTCGAGTCAACCAGACACGGCGTTTCAACCGCTGCACCTAGGGGTAATTGCGGAATCTGACCCGTATTTGGCAGGTTGCCGTAGGCTGTGTACGGCGTGTCTGTCACGATTGCGTTCATAAGGTCGGCGGCGAATTCATGGCTTCGGGTTACTTCGATGTTCCGACCATCTGTCAGGGTCTTGGCCTGTTCCTTCCAATTGGCCACCTGCTCGACACAGCGGGTCGGGTATTCGTCCAGCGGTATGCTGAACTGTTCGATCAGGTCATTGCGACCGTCTTTGATGAACCAAGGAACGTATTCTGCAAAATGCTCGGAACTTTCGGTGCAGAAGTATCCAAGATGGTCCATCACTTCGTACCGGACTTTGTTTGGACAGCGCGGCATTAGCAGCGGAGGCTTGGGTAAATGCCCGGCGCGATAGCCCTGACGCAAAGCCGGATACAGATCGCGGCCTTCATGCTCGAGCTTGAGGAAGAACGCGACGTGATTGATGCCGGCAACTTTGTAGCGAAAGTCCGCCTTGGGCAGGTCTAGATCATGCGCCAGTTCTTCGACCGTGTTCTGGACAGAATGGCACAGGCCGACATGTTTCAGATTAGGGAAGCGCTCAGCCAGAGACCAGGTGTTGATGGCCATCGGATTCACGTATTGCAGCAGCGTTGCGTTGGGGCACAACTGCATCATGTCCTGCGCGACGCCCCACAGAACGGGCACAGTGCGCAGGCCGCGCATAATGCCACCAACACCCAGCGTATCGGCGATAGTCTGACGCAGGCCATATTGTTTTGGGATTTCAAAATCTGTCACCGTGCAAGGCTCATACCCGCCAACCTGAAAGGCAGTGATCACGAAATCTGCGCCGTCCAGCGCCGCGCGACGATCCGTGTGGGTTGAGACGGTTGCACCCGTGCCGACTGAGCGGATCATGGCCTTGGCCACAGCTTCGCTTTCGGCCAAGCGCACCGGATCGATATCCATCAGCGCAAAGTGGCTGTCTGCAAGGGCAGGGGTGAGCAGGGCGTCGCCCACGATGTTCTGCATGAAGATCGTGGAACCTGCACCTACAAAGGTGATCTTGGTCATGAGGTAAACCTCTGGTTTGACGTTATTTTACGGCACCGAGGGTCAGGCCCGCGATGAAGTGTTTCTGCATCAGGAAGAACATGGCAACCGGCGGCAGGGCTGCCACTATAGAACCGGCACTCATCAACTGATAAGCAGCGCGAAATTGCGCGTTAAAGCTGGTGATCCCGGCTGTCACGGGCTGGCTTTCGGCCCCTTGGGTCAGAACAACAGCCCAGAAATAGTCGTTCCAGATGAAGGTGAAAATCAGGACACTGAGTGCGGCGATGGCCGGTTTCATCAGTGGTAGAACGACGTACCAGAAGATTCGCCATTCGCTAATGCCCTCGACCCGTGCGGCCTCGATCAGTTCGAATGGCAGGGCGCGGATGAAGTTGCGCATGAAGAGCGTGCAGAACCCGGTCTGGAAGGCGATGTGGAATAGCACAAGCCCTGTTTTGGTGTTGTAAAGGCCCAACTCCAGCGTGAGATCGCGCACAGGGACCATCAGGATCTGGAAGGGTACGAAATTGCCCGCCACAAACATGAAGAAGATCCAGAGGTTCGATTTGAATTTGTAGATCCCCAGCGCGAAGCCTGTCATGCAACTGAGTGCAACGGCCCCGATTACCGTTGGTACGGTGATCAGGAACGAGTTCATCAAGTAACGTGGCATATCCGAATTGAAAAAGACCTGACCATAGTTGAACGCGCCCTCAAAACTTGACGGCATCCCCCAGTAATTCGCATTGGTGAAGTCTGCGGCAGGTTTGACCGAGAAAAGCGCGACCGCCAAAAGGGGCCCCAGCCATAGTAGCAGTGCCAGAGGCAACATCGCCTGATAGGTGATCTGCGCTGCGCGGGGTTGTTTTTCGATCGGTTTGGGAAACATCTCAGTGCCCCCTTTCTTCGCGGTACATCGACCACAGGAAGTAGGCGATGAAGCAGAGCATAATCAGGAACAGGATCACAGCGATAGCTGCGCCATATCCCATGCGGAAGCCGTATTCGGACAGCGCGACCTCGAACATGTAGTAGGCCAGCACGCGGGACGAACCAAAAGGACCGCCCTGTGTCATGATCGAGATCAGGTCAAAGCTGCGCAGCGCGCCGATGATTGTCACAACGAATGCGATGAAGGTTGCCGGGCGCAGCTGCGGCAGAATAATGTGCCACAGCATTCGCCCACCTTTTGCGCCGTCCAGACGCCCGGCTTCGATCTGTTCGGGGTCGACGGCGTTCAGGCCGGTGAGGTAGAGGATCATGCAATAGGCCGTTTGTGGCCATAGACCTGCGAAGATGATGCCGTAGGTTACGAAGCGCTCATCCCCCAGCACGTTCAGTGGACCGAGGCCAAAGAGGCTTAGGAATTCATTTAGAAGGCCAAAGGTTGGGTCGTAGAACCATGTGAATACTAGCCCAACGACGACCTGAGAGATGACGAAGGGAAAGAAGAACAAAGACTTGTAGAGGCGGATGCCCCAGACCGTCTGGTTCAGGAACAGTGCGATAAACAAGCCTGCAGGGATTGCGGCCAGATACAGGATCAGCCAGATCAGGTTGTTCTTGAGCGAGATGTAGAAAGCGTCGCGGTCCACCCATTCCCAATACAGATCTTCATAGTTGCGAAAGCCGACATATTCAGCTGCACCTAAACCGTCCCATTCATAAAGAGACAGATTGAAAGACTGAAAGACCGGGATGATCACATAGACCATGAAGAACAACAGACCCGGAGCCAAAAACAGCCAGGGCGCGATGCGCTGTTGGTTTCTGTGGAACCAGCTTTCTTGCTCGGGGGCGTCAACGGCAGCGGTCATGGGCATCTCGGATCTGGTGGGTGAAGGCGGGCTGAAGCCCGCCCTACTATTGTGCAAGGTGTAGGCCGGGCTTCAGCCCGACCCTGGACAAGATTTAGTTGTCGTAGATGCGCTCGCGCGCACGTTCCAGCTTGGCCAGAATCTTGTCAGCGTTGTCCGGCTTGACCATGAATTCCTGGAAGCCTTCCATCGACACTTTTGCCATTTCCGCTGGTGCGTCGCGGTCCCAGAACTGTGCAACACCGCCGGGGCTGTTAGACGATAGCATGACAAAGCCCTGCTGCAGGAACTTGTCGTCGTCCACTGCAGATTGCGCGTTCACAGGCAACTGGCCGAGGTTTGCACCGTTGTTGATTTCGGTCTGTTCGTCCGCAGAGACTGCGAAACGCAGGAACTCACGCGCGGCTTCCTTGTTCGAGGCATTGGCCGGGATATGGAACGTATCGGTCGGCGCGTCTTCGGCCAGTTCAACATCGGGGTTGATGGCGACAAACTGATAGAAGTCCAACTGATCGTCGGTCAGGCCTGCTTCACGCAGCGGAGCCACAGCGAAGTTACCCATCAGATAGGCGGCGGCCTCACCGTTGACCATAAAGGGCAGGGCTTCTTGCCAGCTATATGTCTGGTGGTTGTCAATGAATGCGCCCATGTCGATCAGCTGTTTCCAGTTGGCGAAGGTCTGCTTAACCCGGTCGTCTTCCCAGCTGATCTCGCCATTTGCGAGTTGATTGTGAAAGTCGAACCCGTTGGTGCGCATGTTCAGATAGTCAAACCAGCCACCTGCTGTCCACAGGAACTTGGTGCCGATGGTATAACAGGCGCGGCCGGAATCGACGATCTTCTGGCAATTGGCCAGTTCTTCTTCCCAAGTGGTCGGCTCGGTCAGACCCAGCTCATCAAAGATGTCTTTGCGGTAATAAACGCCCCATTGATAGTAGGTGTACGGAACGCCCCACTGTTTGCCATCAATGGTCATCGCACCTTTGGTCGAGGCCAGATTGTCGGCGATTTCAGGTTCAGCCCACAGGTCCGAGACGTCTTCGAAAAGACCCGCTTCAACATAAGGCTTCATTCGGTTGGCTGCATACCAGGTGGCAACGTCTGGCGTGTCAGCCGTCAGGAAGTTGCGAATCTGGGTCTTGTAGGCCTCACGGTCGATCACGGTGGTTTCGATTTCTAGACCGGGATGCTCGGCCGCGAATCGCTCGATCATCGCTTCCATCGTCGCGCGCGGCGCCGGGTTGGACGTATCGAGGAAGATTCGCAGCTCGCCGGTCAGCTCTGCTGCGACGGGCGCAGCAAGTGCCACACTGGCAGCCAAAGCAGCCGCTGTGCGCTTGAACATGGAATGCATAGTTTCCTCCCTTAAGCTTCCATATTGGTCTCAAATATTGAAACCTTGTTTTATATATTGAAAACTACACATCGACTCGGCTACTCTTGTCAAGACCCTCGTGCCCAAAGCCGAGGGAAAGTGGAGGAGAACAGGCACCCGTGGCAGGTGACGGAACAATAGGAAAAGCATGTGACGTGTTGGAACAGGTCGCGGCCTTCGAACGCCCGGTGCGGTTCGGGGAATTGCTGGAGCGCAGTGAATTTCCCAAGGCGACGCTATACCGCTTTCTGCAGTCGCTAACCAATCAGGGCATGCTGCATTACGAACCGGAACGGCAGACCTATTCGCCAGGTATGCGATTGGTGCGCCTGGCACATTCGGCATGGACGCATAGCTCATTAGCTCCAATTGCGCGGCCTTTCCTGGACGCTCTCAGCGCCGAGACAGGGGAGACCGTGCACTTGGCGCAACTTGATTCCGGGCAGGTGCTTTATGTGGATAAGCGCAACGCGCAACGACCAATTGAGATGTATTCCGAGGCCGGCAAGGTCGGCCCGGCCTATTGCACAGGCGTTGGCAAAGCGATGATGGCCTATTTGGACGAGGCACAGTTGGAAAAGACGATCTCGCAACAAAGCTTTCATCGGTTCACTGACAAGACCTTGGCCTCGGAAAAGGCATTGCGGGCTGATCTCGTTAAGATCCGCAGCCGTGGTTACGCAGTTGATGATGAAGAGCATGAGCCTGGCATCATCTGCATTGCCTGCCCGATTCTGACTAACGGGGGCCGCATGTTGGGGGCCCTCTCGGTGACAGGATCGACGGGGCGAATGGATTTCGAACAATTGCAATCTTGGGTGCCGCGCGTCCGGCGCGTCGCTGAACAGATCGGCACAGAAGCACAGGCGTGGCGGTTCCCCGAGGGCCAACAGAATAGGATGCAAGCAACATGACAGGTGTAACCCTGAAAGGCGCGATCAAACGGTATGGCCAGACGCAGGTCATTCACGGGATTGATCTGCAGATTGAAGATGGTGAGTTTTGCGTGTTCGTGGGCCCCTCGGGCTGCGGTAAGTCCACGCTGTTGAGGATGATCGCGGGTTTGGAAGAAACCTCGGACGGGGAAATCCATATCGGCGCACGTGAAGTCACGCATGTGGATCCTGCCAAACGCGGAGTGGCGATGGTTTTTCAAACCTATGCGCTCTATCCTCATATGACCGTGGCCGAGAACATGGGATTTGGTCTGCGTATGAACGGTGTTGCCAAGGCCGAGATCGATCAGAAGGTTCAGGAAGCGTCAAATATTCTGAAGCTCGACCAATATCTGAAACGCAAACCCAAAGCGTTGTCCGGCGGTCAGCGTCAGCGTGTCGCGATCGGGCGTGCCATTGTGCGCGGCCCCGAGGTGTTCCTGTTCGACGAACCGCTCTCGAATCTGGATGCAGAACTTCGCGTGGAAATGCGGGTTGAAATTGCGCGGCTTCATCAGGAAATCGGCGCGACGATGATCTACGTTACGCACGATCAGGTCGAGGCGATGACCATGGCCGACAAGATTGTGGTATTGCGCGACGGTCGGATTGAGCAAGTGGGAGCCCCTATGGACCTGTATCGCGACCCCGACAATAAGTTCGTGGCGGGTTTCATCGGGTCTCCTGCAATGAACTTCCTTGAGTGCGATGTCGTGGACGGCATGGTGCGGCACCCAGCACTTACTGATGATGTCCCGGTCACCGAGAGCGTTCCCAAAGGAGCGACGAAAGTAACATTGGGTATTCGCCCCGAGCATATTCAGGTGGATCGAAACGGTGACACCTGCACAGTTGATCTGACCGAAGCGCTCGGTGGTGTTTCATATTCTTATCTGCTGACGCCAAATGGCGATAAGCTGATTGTGGAAGAACGGGAAGACCAACGCAGTACGACCGGTGACCGCATCGGGCTTTCGGTTCGTCCTGAGCGTGCGATGCTGTTCGATCCCGAGACGGGTCAGCGGCTGCGATAGGGCTTGCCAGACCGGATCTGTTTTGCATGACTGCGCATTATCCATCGGCTTTCCGGAGGCTTTATGCGCAGTTCCAAAACCATCCATGTGATCTCGGCCCATGCTGAAGGCGAAGTGGGCGACGTTATCGTCGGCGGCGTCGCTCCGCCTCCGGGAGAGACGGTATGGGACCAAAGGACCTTTATCGCTGAGGACCAGACATTGCGGGATTTCATGCTGAATGAACCTCGCGGCGGTGTCTTTCGCCATGTGAATCTGTTGGTTCCACCAAAAAACCCCGAGGCCGATGCAGCGTTCATCATCATGGAACCGGAAGACACGCCACCGATGTCAGGCTCCAACTCGATTTGTGTCTCAACGGTTCTGTTGGACAGTGGCATTCTTCCGATGCACGAGCCTGAAACCCATCTGACATTGGAAGCCCCAGGAGGGTTGATCCGCGTCCGCGCCGAATGCCGCAATGGCAAGGCCGAACGTATCTTTGTGCATAATGTGCCAAGTTTCGTCGACAAGCTGGATGCCCGGATCGAGGTTGAGGGCATCGGGACGTTGCGCGTGGATACCGCGTTTGGTGGCGACAGTTTTGCAATTGTCGATGCCGCCGATTTGGGTTTCGAGCTTACCCCTGATGAAGGAGCTGATCTTGCAAGGACTGGCGCGCGTATCACCGATGCCGCCAATGAGCAGCTAGGCTTCGATCACCCCACTAAAGACTGGAGTCACATTTCGTTTTGCCAGATTGCAGGCCCGCTCGATCGTCAGGGCGATATTCTCATCGGACGAAATACTGTCGCCATCAAACCGGGTAAGCTGGATCGTTCACCTTGTGGCACCGGTGCTTCAGCCCGGATGGCGGTTTTGCTGGCCAAGGGAGAAATGACGATGACCGATCGCTACCACGCGCGTTCAGTCATCAACAGTGAATTTCGCTGCCGTATCGTAGAGCGGCATGATCTGAACGGCCGCGTGGCGATCACCCCGGAAATCTCGGGGCGAGGCTGGATTACGGGTACGCACCAGCACATGCTCGACCCCGATGACCCATGGCCTGGCGGCTATCGCCTACGCGACACTTGGGGGGCATAAGCCGGGGCCAAATTCGACCCAGTACTATTCTTTGGTTTCAACCTTCGAGACTGAACATCAATCGTGCGGTCACCGGTACGGTGCGGGTGATGCTGGGTAGTTGCGCCAACTCCATCAGCTTGTCTACGCCTGCCGAAACGCCCGCATCCTCGGTGCTGATGAACACCATGTCGTTGGTTGAAACCATGACGGTATCTTCGGCCACACGCAGGACAAACATATCGGTGTAGAATTCCACCTCGGTCCCCGCCAGAGCCAGCTTCGCATCCACCTCAATCGTGTTACTGGCCCCCACATCCAGTTTCGACACTTGGTCCATATCAATGTTCGCGCTCAATGTCGCGGTCGCGGCCTTGCGAAACACATACTCGATCATCCGTTCGTTACGGATTTCGATATTCGTTTCGACCGACGACAGATCGATATCGATATTAACCTTGCCATCTTCGCTGACATGACCCGAAAGGTTGGTGAAAGAATTGACCTCTCCAACATCATCGATCTTGACCGTTCCATAAGCCAGATGAGACGCATCCGGGTTTAGTGTCCAATCTGCAGCCAGACCCGGGCCTGCAATAATAGCCGACGCAATCGTGATTGTTTTGAACAGAAGTTTCATTTCTTTCCTCCAGGATGTATGACAGTTCTGACCAAGCGGGCCCGGTCCCATGTCAAAGCAAACACACACAGGTCGCGTTTTATTCGATGAGTGTTGAGATGAGCACTGAACAAGCCGTGCGCGGCGCGATCCAGACCCACTCGAAACGGGTCTGGCGGTTTGGGCTGGCTTTGTCGGGTGCGTCGGACGTTGCGGATGATCTGTTGCAGGCGACGGCATTGCGTGCGTTGGAGAAGCACCACCAGGTCACCTCGTATGAACGGCTGGACAGTTGGCTGATGACGATCTGCCGTTCAATCTGGCTGAACGAGATACGGGCGCGATCCGTAAGAAAGGCGCAGGCGCTTTCAGTCACGCCCGAGGCGGAATTAGTCGCGACAGGGCCTGATTCAGAAACGAATATTTTCGCCGCTCAGGTGTTTACTCAAGTGATGCAGCTGCCAGAGGCGCAACGTGAAACGGTGATGCTTGTGTTTGTCGAAGGCTACAGCTACCGCGAAGCTGCGGATATGCTGGACGTACCCATCGGCACAATCATGAGCCGGCTTTCCAATGCCCGGCAGAAACTGAAGACCGTTATGCAGCACGATGCGGCTGACACCGTGCAACGGAGTGGCAAATGAAGTTTTCCGACGAAACACTTCTGGCCTATCTGGAAGGCAGCCTCGATGAGGCCGAAGCCCGCGCCATCGAAGACGCGGTGGCCGAGGATTCTGCACTCGAACACCGTCTCATGGCGCTCGACCCATTTGCCCAGGTTGTGCAGCAGGCTTTTGAAGGCATTCCAACTGAGGCACCTTCGATCGATCTGCCCATTCCGAGCGCTCAACAATCCAATGCCGGACCGCTCCGTTTGCTGACGGTCGCAGCCTCAGTTGCTGTTATTGCTGCGTCTGCAACATTCTGGGCCACGCGACCACAGGCATTGGGCTGGGCGGAGCAGGCTGCGATCTATCAATCGCTTTATTCACCGGACACGATTGCCGATCTGGACAATTCTCAGCAAACCCTGGACGCGCAGTTTGTTCAGGCCGAGGCTCAGTTGGGTCGTTCACTGAACCGGGACGTGTTGGAAAATCTGCCGGGCCTTGATTTGAAACGAGCTCAGGTGCTGTCGTTCAAAGGTAAACCCTTGGTGCAGGTGGTCTTTGCTGACGCCCAGGGCAATCCGGTGGCGTTTTGTGTGATCCGGCAAGGCGCGGGAGCACCGGTCAAGGATGTGAACCTTGCGGTGCTCAGTGGTCTTGCGACAGCGACATGGGCGAATGATGGCTACGGCTATATGCTGTTGGGTGGAGATGCGCAAACAGACCTGAGTGGAGAACTAAGTGTTTTGACCGAGGCGTTCTCAGGCTGAGCGACAAGAATCCGCAAAACCACTTGTGAACCGCGGTAAATGCCCGAAGAATACCCGACATGAAGCCGAACCCTCAGATACCGGACCCGGATGATGAGGCCTTGGAAAAAGGGCCGCGCAGCATCTATGACGCCGATCCGCCGGAAGACGACGATTTGTGGTTCCTTCCGCCCGACGGCGAAGAAGACCCGGGAGAATTTCTGCCCTCTGTACCGAGACCGGACCAGCGTTTGCTGTTTGACCCAAGGGACTGGCGTGCGGCCCAATCCGAGTTATCGGCTGAACTGGCCGATCTGGCCGTCACATTTGGAGCTCTGGATGAACGTTTGCGCGCGGGTCCCAAGGGGTGGGGTCACCGTCTGGCCCTGATGGAGGTCTCGGATCTGGGCTGGTGGACGGGCGATCGGATCAGCGTCGACCGCCTTGCGCTTTGGACCGGTTTGCGGATTGGAGCAACCGGTGATGATGTGCAGGCTTTGTATCGGGCGGGATGGGCAGTGAGGCGGCTGTCGTCGGGTGCTGCGCCATCAGAGGGCGGCTGGGATGCGGGGCTGACCGCTTTTCTAGACCGTCAGGCCCAAGGTTTCGAAGATACACCCGAAGCAGTGATTGATCTGGCGGAAACCATGCGAAATGTCGCCGGTTTGCACCCGGTTACCCAGGCCGCCATCGGATTTCACGCGTGGCGCGCGTTGTCTCCTGGCATCGGACAGGATACCGAGGCCGCGGTCATCGCGGCCCGCCATGCCGCCGCGATGGGTCGAGGTTGCGCATTGTTCATGCCGCTTTCTCTGTCGGGCCCAGGTGCATTGCGGGGGGCAGGATCGTTGGACGAGAAACTTTCGGCCTGGATTCAGGGGGCAGGCCAGGCCTCACTTGCGGCTTTGCTGCATTTGGACCGGATCAGCGCTTGGGAAGGGCGCGCCCGCGACGCCATTTCGGACCTAAGCGGTCGAACCCCACCCGTGCTGATCGATGCATTGGCGGCTTGGCCGATGGTTTCCGCCCCGCTGGCCGAAGAACTGACCCATGCCTCGCGTGCAGCGGCACAGCGAAATCTGGACAAATTCAGCGATAGGGGGCTGATCCGCGAAGTAACCGGGCAGGGTCGATATCGCGTATGGACGGCGGCCTTGTAACTGGCATTGATCTGTCGCTTTCACAAAGAGTGAAATGATAGGGTTGTTAGCTGGGTTCCTGGTATCGATCTTGGTACAGGATAAGACAGATCTTTGCGTGTTGTCTGGATCGGTCAGAAACCAATTTGCAAGAACGATAACCGTCCGGGCGATGGCCCGAACGGTCTTTATTCAGTACCAACGACCGACTGCGATCACTGTTGGCGCTATACTGGTAGCGTCCAAGGATGGAGCCATCACCTGATACGTCGCTTGAGTTTCTGAAGGTGCGTCAAACCCCATAAATCGGCCAATACCGCCGCCGTTCCCGCTGAGAGCGGGAGAACTGCTGTCAGCAAAGGCAATAGGGAAATCCCAATTGGCGGTACCGCTGGCGAACATACTACCAGTTGCAGTCGTGCAGGCCACCGCACTTAGAACGGCGGTGCAAATCTGGGTTCCGTCAGCAAAGCGCGTATAGTCACCATTTGCATTGCCGCCCCTCTCGATCACCGCTCCGCTGGGTACGCCGCTGCTTTCGGATACGGTGCCCAGCACATTGCCCGGTCCGTACCCGTAATCTGCCCGCATCAGGCGACCCGAGGTGGTGTCATCGGCGCTGCTTTGCACAGCCGCTCCGCTGGCTGTTCCGGTTGTGGCGTCAAACCGCAAAGCATCGACCCAGCTTCCGCCATCCTGCGAGACCTTGATTGAAAAATTTGTATCGCCGGATAGGCCCATTTCGGCATGGCCGGTCCAGTTCGATTGAAACAGCAGCGAGGCAGTATCACCGGCACCAGCCTTGTTGATCTTGAGTTGGTGGCCAGCGCCCTCATGCGTCAACAAGGTGGCAGGGCTACGTACGGCCAGACGGTTTGTGCTGTCTGATCCGGTTGCGATGCCGATCCCGGAAAGGTTCTGTGTATTGACCGGCGGGTCGATCCACGCCGACCCGTCCCAGACTTTCAACAGCCCTGCATTTTGATCCCAAGCCCGCCAGCCCATGTCGGGCGTCAAGAAATGCCACCCGTTGTCCAACCAAGCCGCCAGTTTTCCATCCTGTCCGGACCATGCTGCGGTCGGAGACGTGCCCAATGCATAGGTTTCACCCTGATCAGGAGCAGCTGGTGGGATAGTCGCGTTAACGGACGCAACGCTTAGCTGCACCACCAGATCTAGCGCACGCAGCGCTTCGTTATGGGTCACATGTTTTTGGGCCTGCGCGGGTTGCAGATAGGGCAGATTTAGACGGGGAGAGTTCTGTGGCATGGGCATCCTCCTGTGGTGTCGGTCCGATGATGATTGCGCGCCACACTGCCGTGATGTGCGTAAATCCCGCCTGACCCAGCCGAACGCCCAGGTTTCGAATTTTTAAGATTTGGTCTCAGAAATATGGAGACATCTGCCTTGCAGATGCCCCAAAACTTGGATCAGTTCTTGAAATCAGATCTCAGTCACGCGCGTAGACATCTTCGTAGCGAATAATGTCATCTTCACCCAAATAGGTCCCGGTCTGCACCTCGATAAGAACCATTGGCACTTTGCCTGGGTTTATCATCCGGTGCACGGCCCCGAGCGGCACATAGACGGATTCATTCTCAGACACGAGCTGTACCTTGTCGTCAATAGTCACCTCGGCGGTGCCTTCCACGACAATCCAATGCTCGGACCGATGGTGATGCGATTGCAAGCTCAGCGAAGCGCCGGGATGGACGTGAATGCGTTTGACCTGAAACCGATCGCCGATGACGAGGCTTTCGAACCATCCCCAAGGGCGATGATCAACGGGCAATGCTTCCGCCTGCTTGGCGCCTTTTGCCTTCAATGCTGCGACGGCCTGCTTGACGTCTTGCGCCCGGTCCATGCTGGCGACCAAAACCGCGTCAGGCATAGCCACGGTGATTACGTTCTCTAACCCCATTGCAACAACTTCTTGCGCGGGCGATTCAGAACGCACCAGCACGTTGCGACAATCTATGGCGGTCACTTCGCCGGCAGTTGCAACGCCGTCTGTATCGGGGTTGCTCAGCTCTTGTACGGCAGACCAGCTGCCCACGTCTGACCACCCGGCGGCATAAGGGACAACGCTGAGATTGTCGGCCTTCTCCATAACCGCATAGTCGATAGAGATGTCCTGAACTGTCGCCCAGGCCTCGGGATCTAACCGCAGGAAGCCCAGATCACACTGTGCATGCTCAACCGCCTTCTGAACGGGCGCAATTAGATCATGTGCATGCTGGTCGAAAGCCTCAAGGATATCTCGGACCGCGAACAAAAAGATGCCCGAGTTCCAAAGATAACTCCCTTCAGCCACCATTGCCCTGGCGTTTTCAAGATCGGGTTTTTCAACGAACCGGTCAAGTTGCACAGAAACGCCTGACGAGTCCGGTGCTTGGGCGAGCTTAAGGTAGCCATATCCGGTTTCGGGTCGGTCGGGTGTGATCCCAAACGTCACCAGATCTCCACGCTCGGCTATTGTGCGGACCCCTTCGGCGACGGCCGCATGAAAGGCCGCACTGTCTGGAATGACGTGATCCGACGCGGCCACCAGCATCATCGCGTCGGGGTCAGTGGATGAAAGGTGCAGGGCAGCGGCCAGCACTGCAGGTGCAGTATTGCGTCCTTCGGGTTCGATCAAGATCGGACCCGGATCGACTCCGATGGCCATTAATTGTTCAGGGACAACAAAGCGGAAAGCCTCGTTGGTCAGGATCAGAGGTTTGGCGTAAGGCGTGTCGGTCGGGCCTTTCAACCGCTCGGCACATTGCTGCAGCAGGCTGGTTTCACCAATCAGCGGAACAAACTGTTTGGGGTAGCTTTTACGCGACAACGGCCAAAGCCGAGTGCCGGATCCGCCACATAAAATTACAGGATAGACCATGCTCACGGTGCCTGCCCCTTCTGAACCTTTTAGCTTAAACTATTGAATTGAAATCGGAATAGCTGACACAACTAGGCCTACTGCGCGGCCCGATCAGAGGCCACGACTTCATGCAGATATTGGTTCAGGTCGTCGCGCAGATCATCGCGAGCCAATGCGAACGAGACCGTTGCCTGCAGAAAGCCAGCCTTTGAACCACAATCGAACCGCTGTCCGTCAAACTTGTAGCCAAAGACAGGGACACCATTGCCAATATCCTCAGCAATTGCGTCGGTCAGTTGGATTTCGCCGCCACTTCCCTTCTTTTTCTGGTTCAGATTGTACAGAACCGAAGGACCTAAGATGTAACGACCGATCACCGCAAGATTGGATGGCGCGTCCTCTGGTCTCGGTTTTTCCACCATTCCTTTGGCACGGACAACCGTTCCAACATTCTGGCCGGTATCCAGAATACCGTAGGAGCTGGTTTTTTCGTTGGGAACTTCCATCGCGGCGACCATGTTGCCGCCGGTTTCCTCATAGGCTTCGACCATCTGCTGTAGGCAGGGTTTGTCGGCGGCAATCACATCGTCGGGCAGCATCACGGCAAAGGGTTCATCCCCGATCAGTCGACGGGCGCACCAGACCGCATGCCCCAATCCCAAAGCCTTGTGTTGACGGATATAGGCAATCGCTCCGCTTTCCATATTGGTTGCGTTCAAGACTTCAAGCAGTTCGTCTTTGCCCTTAGACTTGAGGTCCTGCTCCAGCACGAGATTGTGATCGAAATAGTCCTCAAGTGCTGATTTTCCGCGCGATGTCACGAAGATGAATTCAGTGATCCCGGCCGCACGCGCTTCGTCGATGGCATATTGGACCAGCGGACGATCAACCAATGTCATGATTTCCTTTGGCACCGACTTTGTCGCCGGAAGAAACCGAGTGCCCATTCCCGCTACGGGAAATATCGCCTTGGTGACTTTGCGTACCATATTACCTCACTAATTCTATATATTGCCGACGACTCTCGGTGATGCCGGAGCCCCCACATATAATCTAAAATCCTACCAATCAATCACACCCGGCTGGTCTGTTACGGGTTCGCTGGAATCTGCCATTAACTTAAGGGCAGAGTCAAAACGAAACACGACCGAAAGCGGGATCACCGAACCAATCCACTAATCACTTGTTCAATAAAGTTTAAAACGCGCCCGATAGATTGGATCGGGCGCGTAAGCTTATGCATTGGCCATAATCGCCTCAAGCGGATCGTGTTCGGCGACGAAGTGATCCGGGGCAATCTCACTGAGTTGAGGTACATAGTCGGTCTCACCCATAGACAATCTGCTGGGCAAAAAGCGCAAAGCTGCTTTCGGATCCATGGGAGAAGGCAATTCTCCCGGTAGTTTAAGCCTTTGGCGGCTGCGCTCGACATCCGGATCAGGGATCGGAACCGCCGAGATCAGGGACTGAGTGTAAGGATGTTTCGGTTCGGAACAGATCACTTCACCATCGCCCAATTCAACGATGCGGCCCAGATATAGAACCATGATCCGGTTCGAAACCGCGCGTACCACAGACAAATCGTGGCTGATGAAGATCATCGATAGGCCAAACTCTTGTTGCAGTTCACGCAACAATCGTACGATCTGGGCTTGAATGGACACATCCAGCGCAGAAACTGCCTCGTCACAGATAATCAGTTTTGGTTTGTTGATCATGGCACGCGCGATTCCAACACGCTGGTTTTGCCCCCCGGACAGCTCGTGCGGATACCGGTTGATCATGTTGGCCTTCAAGCCAACACGCTCCATCATCTCTGCGACCAGCTCTTTGCGTTCCCGCTCGGTCAGATCCGGGCGATAGGTTTTCAGCGGTTCTGCGATCGAGGCCGAGATCGTCATCCGTGGATCAAGGCTCGCCAGCGGGTCCTGAAACACGATCTGCAGGTCCTTGCGGTACTTGTTCAACTCGGCCCGTTTCAGCCCGACGATCGGATGCCCCAGCCAGCTGACATTACCCGCGCTGGGTTCGATCAATTGCAGCACAGCCCGGGCCAGCGTGGATTTGCCACAGCCGGATTCTCCAACAACACCCAGGGTCTCGCCCTTTCGGATGTCGAAACTCACGCCATCAACGGCTTTTAGGGGTACCTTGTGCCCAAAAAGACCACCCGAGACATGGATCGGGAAATGCACCTTGACGTCATCCACTTTCAGTAACGGTTCTTCCGTCTGCGTAAGAGCTTTCGGAGCATCGCCCGCATCAATTCGCGGCATAGCCTCAAGTAGCGTTCGGGTATAATCATGCTGAGGAGAACGAAAGACTTCGCGCGTGTCACCGGCCTCGACAAACTCACCCATACGCATGACTTGAATATTGTCGCACATGCGCGCAACAACGCCCATGTCATGGGTGATCAGAGCTATGGCCGTACCTTCATCCTTTTGCAACCGTACCATCAGGTCCAAAATGTCGGCCTGAACGGTCACATCCAACGCAGTAGTCGGCTCATCCGCGATCAAAAGTTTGGGATTACACAGCATCGACATGGCGATCATCACACGCTGACGCATGCCACCAGACAATTCATGTGGATATTGATCCAGCCGCCGTTTCGCTTCGGGGATGCGAACGCGATTCAGCCAGTCAAGGCAACGTTGGCGGGCAGCCGAGCCTTGCAAACCTTCGTGAACCTGTAGCACTTCGCGCATCTGCTGGCCGACCCGCAGATGTGGGGTCAGGGCGGTCAGCGGATCCTGAAAAATCATGCCGACGTCTGAGCCACGAATCTTGTTGATTTTGTTCACAGGTAGATTCAGGATCTCCTGACCATTCAGCAAAGCAGAACCAGACGCATGGCCAGCGGAGGGCAACAGCCCCATCGCTGCCATGAACGTCTGGCTTTTGCCCGAGCCACTTTCGCCGACGATGCCCAGACATTCGCCGGGATTAATGTCGAAACTGATGCCCTTTACAGCTTCAACCACGCCGTCGGGTGTATCAAATCGGACGCTCAGGTCCTTCACGGAAAACAGACTCATATCAGCGATCCTTCGGGTCCAGAGCGTCGCGAAGCCCGTCACCGATGAAAAACATGGTGATGATGATGGCGACATAAAAAGTAAGTGGGAACATCAGCTGCCAGAGCGTACCATACGCCATGGTGCCAGCACCTTCGGCGATCAGGCGGCCCAAAGATGTGTAGGGTTCTGAGATTCCGAGGCCGAGGAACGAGATGAAGCTTTCGGTCAGGATCATCTCAGGCACCAGTAACGAAGCGTACACGATCACAACGCCCAACAGGTTGGGCAGAATGTGACGGTACATGATGGTAAATTCGCTGACACCGGCGGCGCGCGCGGCTTCGATAAATTCGCGGTTCTTCAGGGTCAGGGTTTGCCCCCGAACAATCCGTGCCATCGTCAGCCAACCAACAGCGCCCAAGGCGATGAACAGCATGAAAAAGGATCTTCCCGCCACGACAAGCAGCAAAATGATGATCAGTGTTGCCGGAATTGCAAGCAGGATGTCCACGAACCGCATCATGGCACTGTCGGTGCGCCCGCCAATATATCCAGCGGTGATGCCATAGCAGGTGCCGACGATCAGAGCGGTCGCGGCCCCGATCAAACCGACCAGCAGCGATGTGGTGGTGGCCTGAATGACACGGCTGTATAGGTCGCGCCCCAGATCATCGACGCCGAAAAAGTGTCCGGTTTCCATGGACGGCATACCCATGCCGCGCACGTCCCCCATGACGTTCCAGTCGATCTCTTCATTGTTCCAGACTGCGAAGTAAGGGCCAACAATCGTGAACAACACGATCAGACCCAGAATGAAAACGCTGGCCATAGCGGCCTTGTTGCGGACAAAACGTATCCGTGCGTCCTGCCAAAGCGAGCGCCCCTGAATGACCGTGTAATCAGTGATTTCCTCGGCCAGATGGGCGGCTTTTTGTGATTTTCCAAGCATTGCCTGCCCCTCAGTAACGGATTTTCGGATCGAACCAGGCATAAGCCAGGTCGGTCAGAAGATTCACAACCACGGTCAACGCGCCGTAAAGGATGGTGACCCCCAGCAGCACAGCATAGTCGCGAGACAAAGCCGAGCCGACATAGGCCTGCCCCAGACCGCCGGTTGAGAAATAGATGTCGACAAAAACCGAACCGGTCAGAACGTAGACAAAAACCGGCCCGAGGTACGAGACCACGGGAAGCAATGTCGGCTTAAGCGCATGGCGCCAGATCACGGTTCTTGTCGGCAATCCCTTGGCCCGTGCAGTTCGAATGAAGTTCGAGTTCAGAACCTCCAGCATCGATGACCGCGTAATCCTTGCGATCGATCCCATGTAGGAGGTCGCCAACGCAATCACCGGCATCACCAGATACTGCCATTGACCGCCATGCCAGCCGCCACCCGGCAGCCACCCCAGCCACAGGGTAAAGGTCAGGATCAGGATCGGCCCCATGATGAAGTTAGGAAGCGCCTGAGCGGCAATACCCAGACCCACCGCAAAGTAATCAATCCAGCTATTGTGTTTGATTGCAGCGGCAATTCCCAGCGCGACGCCAACGGAAGTTGCCACCAGGAAAGACAACGAACCATAGGTCAGCGAAATCGGGAAACCCTGTGCGATGATGTCGTTCACATCCCGATCCTTGAATTTGAAGGACGGTCCGAAATCGAAATGCACCACGATGTTATACAGATAGTCCCAAAGCTGTTTCCACAACGGTTGGTCCAATCCATAGCGCGCCTCGATATTGGCCAGAACCTGCGGCGGCAATGGCCGTTCCGAGGTGAATGGCCCGCCAGGCGCGATGTGCATGAGGAAAAAGCAGGCGACGATCAATAACAGGATCGTCGGAATAGCGACCAGCAGCCGCTTTAAACTGTAGGCAAGCATTTCATGCCCCCGTGTTTATTGGCCCTGCCCCGGATGTTTCCGGGGCAGGGCGTGGTTCAAAGACGATTATTCAGCGAGCTTGTAGAGGTTCTTCGAGTACCAGTTCTGCTCGACGTTGTTCACCGGCCAGTTGCCTACATCGCTGTCCATCATATAGACGCCTGCGTAGTGATAGATCGGGATCACAGGCGTTTCTTGGGCGATGATGCGTTCAACTTCGGTGTAAAGCGGAGCCGGATCGTCCGAGGTTTTGGCCTCGGCCAGCAGCTCATCAACGCGCGCGTTGGCATATTTGCCGTCATTATAGCCCGAGTCCGACTGCAGCAGGTCCAGGAAGGTCGACGCTTCGTTATAGTCTCCGCACCAAGCACCACGTGCCAGCTCAAAGTTTTGGTTGCCGCGCTCCTCGAGGAAGACTTTCCACTCCATATTTGCCAGTTCGGCGTTCACGCCAAGCTTCTGCTTCCACATCTGGCTCAGCGCAACGGCGACCTTCTTGTGGTTTTCCGCGGTGTTATAAACCATCTGGAAGCTCAGAGGGTTGTCAGGCCCATAACCTGCTTCTGCTAGTAGCTCCTTCGCCAACTCGTCGCGTTCGGCTTGGGACATGGATGCCATTTCAACGGCCGGTACGGTGAAGCCTGCGGTTGCTTCGGGGGCGAAAGTGTAGGCTTCGGGCTGACCGCCTGCCATCACTTTTTCGGTGATAATCGCACGATCAACGGCCAGTGACAGGGCTTGGCGGACGTTCGGGTCCTTGAAAGCCTCGGGGCCACCATCAGATAGGTTGAAGGTGTAATAATAGTTGCACAGGCGTGGGAAGCTGATGGCTTCTACAGGGTGCTCTTCCTTCAGACGTGGGTACTGGCCGGCTGGAATTTCGGTGCGGTCCAGTTCGCCAGCCAAATAGCGGGTCAGGGCGACGTTTTCATCATTGATGACCAGCGCCACGACCTTGTCGATGATGGTGTTATCGTTGTCCCAATAGGCGGTGTTGCGTTCACGTACCGAGCGTTCCTGCGGCAGGTGCTCGGTCAGAACATAAGCGCCGTTCGAGACGATGTTTTCCGGTTTGGTCCAGGCGTCACCAAATTCTTCGATCACTTTCTGCGGTGCCGGGAAGGTTGTCGAATGTGTGGTCATCTGCGGGAAATAGGGAAGGGGGGCGCTCAGGCGGACTTCCAGCGTTTTGTCGTCGATGGCTTTGACACCCAACTCATCTACCGGTTTTTCGCCCGCGATGATCTCGGCAGCGTTTTCGATCGACATCAGTTCCATGAACCACGCATAGGGCGACGACAGTTCGGGATCGACGGCGCGCTTCCAGGCATACACAAAGTCACCTGCGGTCACCGGATCACCATTCGACCACTTCGCTTCATCGCGCAGGGTAAAGGTGTAAACGTCCTTGGTATCGTTGACCGAGAATTCGGTGGCGACACCAGGAACCAGGTTACCGTCCTCATCCTGATTCATCAGGCCTTCAAACAGATCGCGAACAATTTCTGCACCCGACACATCTTCTACGACTTGCGGGTCGACCGAGCTGTGTTCATCGAGAATCCGATAGGTGAAGGTCTGATCGTCGGCCAGGGCTTCTCCGGTTTCGGGATGTGTACCGGCAGCAATTGCAGCACCGGTAATGATGGTCGAGGACAACAGTCCTGCCAAAGAGGTTCTGATTATTTTGTTCATGTGTTTACTCCCATTTTGTATGGTTTCGAACGTCCAAACCGCATTCGCGGTGGGCGCTTGTCTGCCATTTTGTCTCCGGCAATTGTCTGGACTTTACCTTGATCTAGATCGTGCCAAGATCGATAATTTCGGCATTCATGCATCAGGCAATGTCGGAGATCCGAATGCGAAAGCTATCTTTCACTGCCCATGAACCTGTCAGTTTTGAAGCAAAGGTAAAGGGTTTTGCGGTGGGTGAAGACCACAAAGGCTGATTAGAACCGCAGCCGGCGGAGGTGTTAAAATTTTATTTTGAAACACTTCGTGGCAGTGACATTTTCGTGAAGCTCAACATATCACCGTGGGTGAATGTGTTCGCATTGATGCTCGTAAATGGCGAATCAGTACGCTGCTACGGCTTCAGAACGGCCTTCAATGAGGCATCGGGGAAGCAGGTTGGTGTGCTTCCAGAAGCCTCTTGCCAGCGCCCGATCGAGCGTCGGGTTTTGTATCCGGGCAGGCCATCGACGCCACCGACGTCATGACCCTGTTGAACAAGCACCTGCTGCATGCTGGCGACATCTGAACGATAGAGATTGCCGACATCGCCCCAACGACCCCGAAAATCGCCAACTCCGTATTGGATGCGATCACCGACATGTCCCACAAACAGCGCATAAAGGTCGCTGGTGTTATAGTCTTTGAGGACATAGAAATTGGGCGTTACGATAAAGGCCGGACCGCTACGACCGGCAGGCATCATAAGATAGCCCTCGGCATCAAGTTCATGTGCAGGAAAAGGTTTGCCGGAAACGCGATTTACGCCCATGGCGACCCAATCGCGGATCAACCGCCCCTGATCAGGGCCCTCCAACGCGCAAGAAACGGTCGTGGGTAGGATAACTTCGAACCCCCAGTCGCGGCCTGTCACCCATCCGTGCTCGTCAAGATACGCGCCGATCGATGCAATCGTGTCCGAGGCTGAGCCCCAGATATCAGTTCGGCCATCGCCATCGCCATCGCGCGCGTAAGTCAGAAAATTTGTGGGCATGAACTGAGGCTGCCCCAAGGCACCCGCCCAACTGCTTTTCAGTGCGTGGCCTTGGCCGTGACCGGATTCAGCGATCTGTAGCGCAGCAATCAGTTCAGCCGTGAAATACTCGGCACGCGTACTCATAAACCCTTTGGTGCCCAGCACCTGAAACGCATTATGGCGGATCGGGACTTGTCCGTATCCGCTTTCGCGGCCCCAGATGGCCAGTATGATACGGACGGGTACACCGGTTTCTGCCTCGACACGCGCCAGTGTACCCGCATGGCGCCTAGCCATCTTGCGACCGACGGAGGTGGCACCCTGAACTGATCCGGCATTAAAATAACGACCAGGTGAGCCGAACTCGGCCTGCCGTTGTTGCTTGGGTGTCTTTTTAGAGCTGCCCGGCGGAACCAAGTCAGGAAGGTCCCAGTTTAGTGTTACCCCGTCAAAGGCACTTTGGAATGTGCGTTTCGAAACGCCCTTTGCTTTTGCCTGAGGCCATATGGCTTGTTGCAGCCAGTTCTGGAACTGACGTTCAACCTCAGCGCGATCTTGCGCTGCCGAGGGGGCGGCAAGACAAACCAGGGAGACTATAGCAAGAACCAAACGCATATGATTGGTCTCGCGCGCGCTTGACCTCATGTCAACAGCGGCGCCGCAGGGTGATTTTGGAAAAGTTCTTGAGAAAATCCGTGACTCTGCCGATAGTTGCCGGGAAACCCCGCCGCAAGAGGATCATCAGGTGTGACCTTGTCTCGGATACATTCAGTCGCTGTGCCAGCCTTGGTGATCTTTGTTGCTCTGTTGTTGACGGCTGAGTCTGCCGGGGCGAGTGATAGCTTCATGGACCCCCAAGGCCCGATTGCAGCGGTGCAAAAGACACACCTTTTGCGCGCGACGGCTCTTATCCTGATCGCTGTGATACCGGTTCTGGCTCTGGTGCCGCTGATTGCCCTGCGTTATCGCCGACGTAAGGGTGGAAATGCTGCATACACGCCGCATTGGGATTTTTCGGCGAAGCTTGAATTTCTGATGTGGGGCGTCCCGGTCGTGATCGTGATGATCCTGTCTTTCTATCTCTGGAAAGCGACACATCGTCTTGACCCTTATTCCGCCCCTTTTGGAGAGGAGCCTGCCCTAAATGTGCAGGTGGTTGGCCTCGATTGGAAATGGCTGTTCATCTATCCAGATCATGGCATCGCAACGGTGGGAGAACTGGGCATACCGATCAAACAGCAAGTTGCGATGACGCTGACCACAGACACGGTGATGCAGTCGTTCATGATCCCGGCGCTGGCGGGGCAAATCTATGCCATGCCGGGGATGACGACTCGGCTACACCTGGTGGCAGACTCGCCTGAAACGATGCAAGGCGAGAACACACAGTATAATGGCCGAGGATTCACAAAGCAGAAATTCCTGGCGCAAGCCATGCAGCCCGAGGATTTTCAGGCATGGGTCGCCAGCGTAAAAGCGCATGGCATACCGTTGACCGAAAGCACTTATCGAACGTTGGCGATGCGTACGGATCGGGATGAGGTGCAGGCAGCATTGGGCACCGAACTCATGCCGCTGAATGCGCTTTATTTCACGCTGGAAGAGGGCGACCTGTTCCATTCGATCCTGCGTCGTTATCACAGCGGAGAGCCTCTGCAGTTGGATCAGCAACCCGGAACGGCTGAATACGGGCAGGAGGCAAGCCAATGACAAATGCCGAGACCGGTTTCTTCGGTCGCCTGAGCTGGGATGCATTTCCCATCGCTGGACTGATCCAGAATCCTGGCGCAAATGAGATCATTGCAAACGCTGCTGCTGCCATTGTGATCGTGGGCGTAGTGGTAGTGATTGGCATCCTGACGTGGTTCCGGTTGTGGGGCCCGCTCTGGCGCGATTGGCTGACCAGCGCTGATCACAAGAAGATCGGCATCATGTACATTGTCTTCGCCATCGTCATGCTAGCGCGGGGCGTCCTGGAAGGCGTAGTGATGCGGGCCCAACAGGCGGCGGGACCGGGGGACGGATTTCTGGAACCCGAGCATTTCGCGGAACTGTTTAGCACTCATGGCACCATAATGGTGTTCTTCGTCGCGGTACCTTTTGTCTTTGGCGTCGCTAATTACATAATTCCACTCATGATAGGCGCGCGCGACGTGGCCTTTCCGGTGATGAACCAGATCGGGCTTGGTCTGACCGTATCGGCCGGGCTGATGCTGATGGTCTCGCTGGTGGTCGGAGAGTTCTCGACCGGTGGCTGGACCGCGTATCCACCCTATACCGGAGCAGCTTTTAATCCCGGCGTTGGGCCGGATTACTGGATTTGGGCCATCGTGGTCTCTGGCGTGGGCACAACACTGACTGGCATCAACTTTGCCGTCACGATCTACAAGCTGCGTGCGCCGGGGATGAAGTTCATGCGGTTGCCCATGTATTGCTGGACGATAATCTGCAGCTCGATTCTGATCATCTTTGCCATGCCCCCCCTTGGCGTAGCTGCATTGTTGCTGGCCGCTGACCGATATCTCGATTTCCACTTCTTCACCAATGACCTTGGCGGCAACATGATGAACTATGCCAACCTGTTCTGGCTGTTTGGTCACCCTGAGGTCTACCTGTTGGTCCTGCCTGCATATGGTATCTATTCCGAAGTCTTTGCCACCTTTTCGGCCAAGCGTCTCTATGGTTACAACTCACTGGTCATCGCAACAATGTCGATTGCGGTCATGTCCTTCACGGTTTGGTTGCATCATTTCTTCACCATGGGGCAAAGCGCTCTGATCAACGCGGTGTTCGGGATTGCCACGATGCTGATCGCCATTCCGACCGGGGTAAAGGTCTATGACTGGATGGCGACTCTGTACCGTGGGCGCATTCGATTCTCGGTCCCGATGCTTTATGGCCTTGCGTTCTTGATGTTGTTCGTCATCGGCGGCCTCAGCGGAGTGGTTCTTGCCAATCCAACCGTCGACTATCAGGTCCATAATACGCTGTTTCTGGTTGCGCATTTCCACAACGCGTTGCTACCAGGTGTGCTGTTCGGGTTGCTCGCCGGCTATAACTACTGGTTCCCAAAGGCCTTTGGGTTCCGTCTAAACGAGTTCTGGGGCCGCGTTTCGGTTTTCTGCTGGACGGTTGGGTTTCTGCTGACCTTCATGCCGCTCTACTTCGTTGGTCTGATGGGCATGCCCCGCCGGTCGTTCAGTTGGGAGGATCCCAGCTTTCACCCCTACATGATCACCGCCGCCATAGGATCGCTAGTGATTACTTGCGGGTTGCTTTCGATCCTGGTCCAATTGTGGGTCAGTATACGCGACCGAGAACAGACCCGCGCACCGGTCGGTGATCCTTGGGACGGGCGCACGCTGGAATGGTCGATCCCGTCTCCGCCGCCACCCTACAACTTCGCTATTATTCCGCAGGTTAGTGACCGCGATGACTTTGCTGCAGCTAAGGAGCGCGGACAAGCCTATCCTGCACCCGCGGCCTACGAAGATATCGAGATGCCGCGCAACACCGGCATCGGGTTTATCCTCTGCGTGCTCAGTGGCATCTGGATGTTCTCTCTGGTCTGGTGGATCTGGTGGCTGGCAGCACTGATGACCATCGCGATGATCCTCGCCATTATCATCTGGAGTTTCGACACCAGCACCGAGGTCATAATCCCCGCCGAAGAGGTCCGCAAAGAACACGAGGCGTGGTTGGCGCTGGTCCACAGCACCGCCGCTGTGGATCGCGATCATGAAAGTACACCGGAAAATTGCGGCCTCGCCCGCCCGGATATGGAGGCCGTGACATGAGGCGCGCACCCAAGCACAGCTATCCGGGGATAAACCTCGGCGAGGACCACGCCAGCGCCCACAAGGCGACCGAGGTCGTCACTTTCGGCTTCTGGGTCTTCCTGATGAGCGATCTGGTCTATTTCGGCCTGATGTTCGCGATCTATATCACCATGATAGACGCGCAGGCCGGCGGTCCAGGCCCGCATGAGCTGTTCGACCTGAAAAGCATCTTTGCCCAGACTCTCATTCTGCTGACCAGCAGTTTGACCGTCGGGCTGGCGATGTTGGCGCTGAAATACAACCTGCCTCGGGCACGGATCGTGCTGTGGTTCGGAGTGACTCTGTTGCTGGGGCTCAGTTTTCTGGTTTTGGAAATCCGTGATTTCATGAACATGGCAGCCCAAGGCGGTATCCCACAGCGTAGCGGGTTTTTGTCGGCCTTCTATGGTCTCGTACCGCTCCACGGCTTGCATGTTGCAGCCGGGTGTCTGTGGCTAATCGTGCTGGGTATTCAGCTGCGTATGTTCGGGCTGACCGATCTGCTGATGTCGCGTATGGTGCGGTTGGCGCTATTCTGGCATTTCCTCGATCTTATCTGGATCGGCATAATAACCATCGTGTATTTCGGAGGGCTGGCCTATGGATAAACGATCCGAGATGCATCACCGCGAACGGCGGCGTTACGTGATTGGCTATGGTGGGTCACTGCTGCTCACGCTGGTGGTATTTGTGATCGCCTATCATTTCGGTATTGAAACACCAGGCGTCTATATGACCATAGGCCTTCTGGGGTTGGCACAACTGGTTGTTCAACTGATCTATTTTCTACACATCGACCGCCGCCGCAGCAGCCGAGAGGATCTGGACCTGGTTCTGTTCTCGACACTTGTTCTGCTGATTATCATCGGCGGGACAGTTTGGATTCTGGGCAATCTGGCCATGCGCATGCATATGCAGGTGATGTGAGGTCGCTCGCTTAGGCACCAAAAAGGAAGCTGCTTATGAAGTCATTCAAGGCAATTGCCGCCGCAGGGATCCTGGTCACGATTGCTGTTGGATTGTTCCTTTTCTGGCGGCATGAAGAGCGGTATCCGTCAACAAAAGACGCCTATATCGGCGCGAATATCATCTATGTGGCCGCACAGGTGACCGGGCAGGTTTCAGACGTTGCGGTGGTCGAAAACCAGCCGGTCAATGCAGGCGATTTGCTGTTCTCGATTGATCCGACACAGTTCCAAGCCTCGGTCGATCAGGCCAAAGCTAATCTGGACAGTGCCATTCAGCAGGCTGACTCCTTCTCGAACCAGATCACCGCTGCACAGGCCGCTGTCGAAAGCGCCAACTCGTTCTACGAAACGGCTCAGAGCAATCTTGAACGCGCCCGAGCTTTGTTTTCGGACGGGGACCTCGCGCAGGCCTCGCTGGACCAAACTACATCCGAATTCGCACAGGCTTCGGCCCGGTTGACCACCAGCCGGTCCGAGCTTTCCGCATTGCAAAGTGGTCTCGCGGCCCGGCAGGACAATGTGTTGTCCTCACAGGCTGCGTTGGAAATCGCGCAGGCCGATCTTGTCTGGACCAAGGTCTATGCCGCGGCCGATGGCTGGATCGCAAATCTGACACTGCGGCCAGGGTCGTCTGTCTCGGCCAATGCGCCGCAGTTTTCCATTGTCGAGTCGTCTGACTGGTGGGTCGATGCAAATTTCAAGGAAACATCACTGCCACGCATCCGACCCGGTCAGCCGGTCACAGTGCAGGTGGATATGCTTCCAGACACGACCCTGACCGGCAAGGTTGCGTCGATCGGTCGAGGCTCGGGCGATACGTTTTCGTTGTTGCCGTCCGAAAACTCCAGCGGCAACTGGGTCAAGGTCACTCGACGGTTTGCGGTGCGGATCGAGCTTGATCCAACCGACGCCCCGCTGCGTGTTGGAGGCAGCAGCAAAGTTACGGTGGATACAACCGGAACCAGCCAATGACTGATGCCGGCCACATCAATCGCGTGATTGTCGTGGCCGTCGTGCTCAGCGCTATTCTCGAAGTTCTGGACAGTACCATCGTCAATGTTGCGTTGCCGCATATTCAGGCGGCTTTTGGGGCCACAACCGATCAGGCGACATGGATCTTAACCAGCTATATCGTCTCAGCCGTTGTGGTCATGCCGCTGACCGGGTTTGTCGCGCGTCGGGTCGGGCGGCGCAGGCTGATCCTGACTGCGGTCACGGGTTTTGCCACAATGTCTGTCATGTGCGGCCTGTCATGGAGTCTTCAGACTATCGTCGCGTTCCGCCTGGCGCAGGGGATGTTCGGCGCGTTCCTGATCCCGTTATCGCAGTCCATCCTGTTTGATGCCTTTCCGCGTGAAAAACGGGGACAGGCCATGGCGGTCTTTGGCTTGGGCGTGGTGGTCGCACCGGTGTTGGGCCCAACTGTAGGTGCAGTCCTGACTGAGTATTTTTCGTGGCGAATGGTGTTTTTCGTCAACCTTCCGGTCGCCGCCATGGCCCTGCTGCTTTTGGCGGGCGAGTTGCCGGACGACAAAACCGAAGAGGTGCGCATCGACTGGAAAGGCCTGGCGCTGCTGGCAGTTGGCATTGGATGCCTTCAATTCATTCTTGACCAAGGTGAGACCAAGGACTGGCTGTCATCGAGGATGATACAGCTGGCGCTGATCGCTTCGGTTCTTGGGGCGCTGGGGTTCATCGTCCATTCTCTGACATCCCGGCATTCTGTCGTTGATTTGCGCCTTTTTGCGGATCGCAACTTTGCCCTGTGCAACTTAGTGATAGCGGGGTTCGCGATCTCATTGTTTGGCGGGATCGCCATACTGCCAACCTTTGTGCAAAGCCTGCTCGATTACCCCGTGATCGAATCCGGTCATTTGTTCATACCGCGCGGGATCGCCGCAGGTGCATCGATGGTGCTGACCGGGGCCGTACTGGTCACCCGGTTTGATCCACGAGTTTTAGCCGGGTTAGGGATGCTGTTGACAGCACTGGGGAATTTCATGTTGGGCACGCTCAACCTCGACGCCGGTTTCTGGCAACTGGCTTGGCCGGGCTTTGTCAGTGGTCTGGGGATGGGGCTGGTGTTTGTGCCGATGTCTATTCTGGCATTCGAGAGCATCAGTAAATCAAGGCAGGATGAGGCCTCGGGCCTATTCAACGTCACCAGGCAGCTTGGCTCTTCGGTAGGTATTTCATTAGTGGGGACTTGGGTCGTGCGAGGCCTGCAAACCAATACGGCAGTGCTCAGCCAGAATGTGACACCCTACAATCCTGCTGCACAGGCTTATCTTGCGCCGCTGGGGCTGACACCCGATAGCGCTCAGGGCGCCGCCATTCTGGGGCAAGAGATCGCACGGCAGGCCGAGATGATCTCGTACCTTACTGTATTCAACAATCTTGGACTGCTGGCGTTGGCCACGATCCCACTGTTGTTCTTCTGCCGCGCGCCCAGGCCCGACCAAAGGGCTGCAGCACCCGTTCACTAGCGCGTCAGAACAAGGCCCAGCCATAGCGCGAACCAGCACAATGCTAGGCTGAGAGCGATGTTCCCGGCGGCAAATACGATCGTCCGTTCACGGTGCAATTGCAGCGATTGATAGGCGAAGCTTGAGAATGTGGTGAAGCCGCCGCAGAACCCGAATACAAGGCGTTTTTCCTCTTCGCCCATTTCCGCAGAGCCACCCAGATAACCAATCCATAGACCCAGCAGAAGGCTGCCCAGAACATTCACGATCAGGGTCGAGTACGGCAGATCATGCGTCACCCGAAGCGCCAGCCAATGCCGCAGTACAGCCCCCAATCCTCCGCCCAATGCGAACATGGCATGCAGATACAAGGTCGTCATTCCGATGTTTCCCGGGAATGATGCCGCCGACCCAGCGCTTCCCCAAGAACCGCCGCCGTAAGACCAAATGCGATCTCCGCGCTTACGGCGATAACCACAAACCAATTCCCGGTTTCTGCCAGTCTTTCCAGCTCGGCGACGAATGAGGAAAACGTCGATAGCCCACCGCAAAATCCAACGGCCCCTAGATGCAGGACGTGGGCGTGGACACGATTTCGAATGGCATAGAGCCAACCTAGAACGAAACAGGCCGCAACATTGATGCCGAAAGTCGCGGTCAGGAACGGAGCGCCGGGGATCTCCAGCGAAAATAGCTCGCGCAGCAACGACCCTGCAGCACCCCCCACAAAGACGGCTGTATACATCAGGGCGCGATGCCCGAATACAGGCGCTGTTTTCGACACTGCGGTTGATCCTGCTCTGACCAGCGTTTCATTTTGCATACAGACTGCTTTTGCTTGGTTCAACCGGCCTCGCTAACCCAACCGTTATCTTTGTTTGATTAGCAAGGGCTTGCGCAAACAGGTCAATTTGTTCCACGTTCTGGATGAAGAGCAGGGTCATGGACCCAATGTCCATTCAAGGTCACGCTGTCACAGCGCTACTCAGGGAGATAGGAAATGATTGTTCGCAGGCTTTACTATTTCCTCAGCTATGTCTGCTTGCCTTTGACTTTGCTTTGGGGTTTTTTCTGGCCACCCGCCCACTGGTTGCTGATCATACTGATCCCCTATGCGGTTGTCGGTCTCTACGATATGCTGACAACAAAGCATAATGTGCTGAACAACTACCCGGTACTGGGTCACTTCCGATATATGTTGGAGTTTGTCAGCCCTGAAATCCGGCAGTATTTCGTTGAAACCAATGAAAGCGGGCGGCCCTATAATCGGATCATCCGCAGTCTGGTCTATTCCCGCGCCAAGGGGCAGGTGGATACTCAGGCGTTTGGCACTCAGTACGATATCATGACGGTAGGTTATCACCGCGCTGATCACTCGCTATCCCCCAAGCACGTCGAAGAGAGCGAAGAACGGGTGATACTGGGCGGCCCTCAGTGCGACAAACCCTACAATGCGTCGCGCCTGAACGTATCAGCAATGAGTTTCGGTGCACTCAGCGCCAACGCAATCCGTGCTTTGAACGGTGGTGCAAAAGATGGGGGTTTTGCGCATAACACGGGCGAAGGCGGACTGTCCCCCCACCATCTGGCAGAAGGTGGAGACGTCATCTGGCAAATCGGAACAGGATATTTTGGATGCCGCACGCCTGATGGTGGGTTCGATAAGGACCTGTTTGCCGAAAAGGCCAAGAAAGATGTCGTCAAAGCGATCGAGATCAAATTGTCGCAAGGGGCGAAGCCGTCTCATGGCGGGGTCCTACCGGCAGCAAAGGTGGATGAAGAAATCGCCGAGATTCGTGGGGTTCCAGTACATCAGGATGTGATTTCCCCACCTATTCATTCGGCCTTTGATGGACCGACTGGATTGATGCATTTCGTTCAGCATCTGCGAGAGATGTCAGGTGGCAAGCCCGTGGGCTTCAAACTCTGCATCGGTCGTCGATCCGAGTTTATGGCGATTTGCAAAGCGATGTTGGAAACTGAGATTCTGCCTGACTTCATCACGGTGGACGGCGCGGAAGGGGGCACTGGCGCTGCCCCGGTCGAGTTCACCAACCGATTGGGGATGCCGCTTAACGAGGCACTGATCTTTGTAAACAACTGTCTGCGCGGTATTGGAGTCCGCGACAAGGTGCGGGTGATCTGTTCGGGCAAAGTGGCCACTGGGTTCGATATGGTCGAGAAATTCGCTTTGGGTGCGGATATGTGTAACGCGGCGCGGGCGATGATGTTTGCGGTGGGGTGCATTCAGGCGCTGCATTGCAACACCAACAGGTGCCCTTCGGGGGTGGCAACGCAAGATCCGATCCGTGGTCGGGCGGTGAATGTGCCACAGAAACGACAGCGCGTACATCGGTTTCATGACGCGACGCTTGAAAGTTTCCGCGAGATATTAGGGGCTATGGGCAAAGCAAAAGTTTCCGACCTGCGCCCTGCTGACATCCGGCGCCGAAATGCGGATGAACGAGAGCGGTCTTATGCCGAGCTATATAGCTTTCTGGATGACGGCTCTCTGTTGGGCAAGACCATCCCCGAAGAGTTCGCCGCTGACTGGCAAGTCGCCTCAGCGAGCCAGTTCTAGCGACCACTAGCTAGGTCTTGATCGCGGGTTATTGAGCGTATGCGTATGGATTTTGCGGATGCTCCATTCCACGGCATCCCGCATTGTCTTGCCCAACGCGATATCAAAGGCCTCAACCAGTTCGGGTGTTTTATCGCTGGTCGCCAGCACTGCTTCCTGGAATGAGCTTGAAGCGATGATCTTGTCCTCATACTCATCGATGATCTTGATATTGATGCGCACTTCTACGCGGACCGTTTTCGTGTCTTCGGTTTCGCTGATGACGATGCCCTGAAATTCGCGCAGATCAGGCGCGATCACATAGTCCGCTCTCAGGCCTACGGTCGAACGTCCTACGGCCGCGACCTTGCCCGAATTTTCGTAGCTTTCGACCATCAGCGCCTGCACAATTAACGGCGCGCGATCCACCCATCGGGCCCGCGGCAGATACTGTACCTGAAGCAAGGTGGGCTGCACGGCGATCTGATCGGTGTTCACGGCCGCCGTCGCTGTGGGCTCTTCGACAACGATCTGTTTTTGGATTCGCGGCAGCGATGACGAGAACGTGCTTTTGGGTGTCAGCAAATACAAGTCATTGGGTTTAGAAGCCTGCCGCAGCGTGCCCAAGCCCGTGCAGCCCGTCAAAGCGGCCAAAACCAGAGTCAATATTAAGGGCCGTATCATTGACGAAACTCCGATGCTTGGGTGCCTAACAAAAAGCGGGCCGGGTCGCGTTCGACCTTGTCGACCAATCTATCCAGACTGATGACTAGACGCTGTGATTCCTCGATGAACCGGATGAACTGAGGCAACCCAACGCGCAAGAAGTCCGAAACCTGACGGCGGTTGTCCTGAACGATCCCGTCGATGGTTCCCAGCAGATCCGACGCCGATTGGGAGGCGCTGAGAACATCGTCGGAAATCTTGTCGATCTTTTCGGTGATATTCGAGACGGTTTCCGCAACCTGATTAGCCGCCTTACTCACATCTTCAGCGACAGGTGAGATATCCTCGTCCATCACCCGGTTTGCCGAGTCAAACGCCCTCTCTGCTGAATCGAGCGCCCCTTTGGCTGAATCCATAGTCGATGTAACCGACTCAAGGGTGGTGTTTGCATTCAGAACAGTCTCGCTGATTACCTCAAGCGTAACGCTGCCTTCATCTGACAGCCGAGTCAGCCTTTCGGCCAGGATTGACCCGCGTTCGATAAAGGGCCGGATATCTTCCTGAATCACGCTTTCAGCACTGGCAATGGCGTTATTTGCAGTCTCTAGCGTTGTTTTGGCGGATTCTGAGGTCTCTTTGATGCTCTTCAGCGTGTCCGTTCCTGTGCTCAACGTCGTCTCGGCCGTGTTCGCCAACGTATCCAGTCTCTTGGTAAATTCTCCAACGTCTTTGGCCGCACCGCCCAAATCGGACGAGAGCGACTGGAAATCCGTCAGAGTTTTATCCAGCTTGCCCGACGCTTCTGCCAGATTGTTCAGGATATCCGACACCGCCTTTCGGTTTTTGTCATCAACAACCGAATTGAGGTTCTCCAACAGGGTGACTGCCTTTTCCAGAACCTCTGGCGCACCCTCAAGCAAGGATTGAATCGAACTGCGCTTGCTTGGGATGACACTGTTCTGGGCTAGCCTTTCTGCGGTTGGAGACCCTCCGGAAAGCTCAACATAAGCAACCCCTGTCACACCCAGAGATTGCAACTGTGCGATGGTTTCTTTGGTAACAGGGATGTCGGCATCAACCTCAAGCCGCACTCGCACCTTTGACGGGTCATCTTTGTCCAAGTCCAGGGAAACCACCTGACCCACAGGCAAGCCGTTGTAATTTACGCCACCTGCAGCCGACAGGCCCGAGACATTGTCGAACAACACATCATAATAGGCGTATTGCCGGGTCACTTCGAATTTGGCGAGCCACAGAAAGAACCCGAAGGCACCAAGGATGCCCGCCAGGGTGAACGCACCGATCAGGATGTAATTCGCTCGGGTCTCCATCGCCTCTACCTGTCCTGCCCCTTCTGTTGTGCCGCACGGGCGCGGGGGCCTGTGAAATATTCCTGAACCCAAGGATGGTCGACCTTGGTCATCTCTTCTATCGGACCTTCAACCAGCACGCGTTTTTCCGCAAGTACCGCAACGCGATCACATATGGCATAAAGGCTGTCCAGATCATGCGTTACCATGAACACGGTCAGCCCCAACGTGTGCTGAAGTTCCCCGATCAGGTCATCATATGCGGCGGCCCCGATCGGGTCCAACCCGGCAGTTGGTTCGTCCAGAAAAACGATTTCGGGGTCCAGCGACAGTGCGCGGGCCAACGCAGCGCGTTTACGCATTCCGCCGGACAGTTCCGAGGGGAACTTGCTACAACTTAGTTGAGGTAAGCCAACAAGACTGATCTTCAGACCACCCAGTGCGGCCATCAATTTTTCACTGATACCCGTGTGCTCGCGCAGAGGCGCCATCACGTTCTGCAATACAGTCAGTGAGGAAAACAGCGCACCGTCCTGAAATGCCACACCCCAGCTTCTTTCGATCCGCTGACGTTCTTCTTCGGGGCCGTTAAGAACATCGACGCCAAGAACCTCAATACTTCCCGACTTGGGCTTGTTCAGCCCGACGATGGTACGCAAAAGCACGGACTTCCCAGTGCCCGATCCACCGACAACACCCAGCACTTCACCGCGCCAGACATCGAGGTTGAGGTTGTCGTGGACCACTTGCTCGCCGAACTGGTTGGTTAAATTGCGCACACGAATAACGGCCTCGCGTTTCGCGTCGGATTGGGGCTTGTCCTGAAGCGCGGCTCCATCCATGTCAGATCCCCAACTCTGAGAAGAAGATCGAAAACAGGGCGTCGATGGCGATGACCATAAAGATCGATTGCACGACCGAGGCTGTCGTCCGCTGACCAACGCTTTCGGATGAACCTTTGACCTGCATAGCCTGCCAGCAGGCAATGACACCGATCACCAGTGCAAAGAACGGTGCCTTGATCATCCCGACGGCAAGCTGTGCGACGCCGGTATTTTCCTTCAACCGGGTCAGGAACATGCCGGGGCTGACACCGAGGTCGATCCAACTCATCAACGCTCCGCCGATCAGGCCAGCCATATCGGCAACAAAGCCAAGAATGGGCAACATGATCAACAGCGCCAGAACACGGGGAATGACCAGAACTTCAATCGGATCCAACCCCAGGGTGCGCATCGCATCAATCTCTTCCTGCACCTTCATCGAGCCAATCGAAGCCGTAAAAGCCGAACCGGAGCGACCAGCGACGATGATCGCTGTCAGCAGGATACCAAGCTCACGCAGGATCGAGATGGAGATCAATTCGACAACAAAGATCTCAGCCCCGAACTGTTTCAACTGCGTCGCGCCCTGAAAGGCCAGAACGACGCCGATCAGGAAACCCATCAAGGACACAATCGGCAGCGCCTTGAAGCCGACTTGCTCCATCTGTGACACCAAGGCAGCACGACGCAGTCGCCATGGCATGATCAGAGTCCGGACCAATCGATGCAGAGTAAGGCCAAGAAAGCCGATGATTGATAATGTGTCCTGCCAGGCGCCAAAAGTTTTTTGCCCAATCCGGGCAACCCAATTCACAAAGCCATGCGGCGGCAGTTCTTCTCCTGTAACCTCGGATATGTTGTGCGATACTGTTTCGATCAATGACGAATGCGCAGGGGCCAACCCTTCGAGCTGGACCTGAGCGCCCTCGCTTCCCATCCGCTGCACCAGATTGGCGACTAGCCAGGCCCCTCCGGTATCCAGCGATTCCACCTGCGACATGTCCACAATGACATCTTGGCCGTTGGGCTTTTGGGCAGCAAAACCCGCTTCGACACGATCCAACGATTGAGTGCGCAGATCTCCGGCAAGGCGGATACAAACGCCGGTTGCGCTGGTCTCGGAAATAATCGTCGGCCGTGTCATAGCGGTATGTGATGGCAAACACCGGGTCGCTGCAATGGATTTGTTCGAACCCCTCAGGATTTTGCACCCGCGCATTGCGGTAGAGCGACAGTGAAGCCCATGGTTCCGGTTCTGGAGCAGGCAGAGCGGGCGAGCCATGCGTTTCGCGTGTTTGCATTGTGGCGCAGGCTCAGTCGGGGTGTTCTGAATGAGGGCGGACAAGCAGAACTATTAATATTCAGATAATTATAGACAAATGTCCTTTGTAAGGTATCGTGAAGCCGAAGTTTTCCTGTTGCGGTTGTGTGTTCGAACAGGCGGCTTGGTCGGGCAGTAAGTGGGCCAATTGGGCGCTTCTTCACCTTGTCTCCGGCTTTTGCCTCAAATGCCTGTCAGGCGCGGATTGAGAGGTGATTGATGGTCGATTGGCTGGTGCATATTCTTCAAAATTACCCTGAACTGGCGGTGTTCCTGTCCATCGGTATCGGCTTTCTCGTTGGTCCTTGGAAACTGATGGGGTTCAGTCTGGGCACGGTCACGGCAACCTTGTTGGCGGCGGTGGTGATCGGACAGGCCCAGATTGAAATCGACTCGGCGGTCAAATCGACTTTCTTCATCTTGTTCATCTTTGCTGTGGGCTACGGTGTCGGACCTCAGTTCATCCGCGGCCTGAAAGCAGACGGCGCTCGCGAGGTGTTCTTTGCGCTCAGCGTACTTGCGCTTTGCCTTGTTATCCCAATCATCGCAGCTAAGGTCGCGGGTCTGGAACTTGGCTATGCTGCGGGGCTTTATGCCGGATCGCAGACGATTTCAGCGGCGATCGGTGTTGCCACCGACCAAATTGGCCAGCTGGGCCTGTCGGCGGAACAGGCCAAAACCTATGCTAACCAGATTCCGATTGCCTATGCGGTGACCTATATTTACGGCACAATCGGGTCGGCCATCATTCTGGCCAAGATCGGCCCGCGTCTGATTGGCGTCGATCTGGTCGCGGCCTGCAAGGAATATGAGGCTAAGCTGGGTGGCACGACGTCGGTTGAAACCGGTGATGGCATCGTCTCGGCATATCGCGCGATCGAGGCGCGGGCCTTTGAGATCCCAGAAGGTAGCGATCTGCTGGGGCAACCGGTCAAAGATCTGATGCCCGGTATCCGCATCTATGCCGAACGCCTGAGACGTGACGGGAAGATCATAGAGGTAGATGATAACACCGTATTGCAGGCCGGAGATGTTGTGATGTTCTCAGGCCGCCGCGCTGATCTGGTGGGTTTGCTTGAGACCAATCTTACAGAAGCTGACGCGCCTGATCTGCTGAGCATACCGTCGGAAAAACTGGATGTGCTGATCACCAGCAAAGAGGTTCATAACAAGACGCTTGAAGAGCTAAGCAAACTGTCGATCGCGCGGGGCATTTATGTCTCGAAACTGATGCGAAACATGCAGGATTTGCCGCTGCTACCCGGGACAGTCGTGCATCGTGGTGACATCGTCACAATTCAGGGCAGCAAGCGGCATGTCGAGGCCGCAGTTGCCCAGATTGGCTATGCCGACCGCCCGGTAGACACCACAGATCTGGCCTTTGTAGGCTGGGGGATTTTCATCGGCGGCATCATTGGAACACTGTCAGTCATGATGGGTGGTTTCCCGATCAGCCTTTCCACTACCGGAGGCGCGCTGCTGGCTGGGCTGGTGCTGGGTTGGCTGCGTACGGTGCACCCGACCTTTGGGCGCATCCCGGGTCCGGCGCTTTGGTTGATGAACACTCTGGGTCTGAACGTGTTTATCGCGGTGATAGGGATCACCGCAGGGCCGGGATTTGTCGCGGGACTGCAACAGGCCGGTATTGCGCTGCTGCTATGGGGAATCGTCGCGACTTCGCTACCAATGATCTTTGCAGTTTACGTCGGGCATTACGTGTTCAAATTCCACCCGGCCATTCTGTTTGGTGCCTGCGCAGGTGCGCGCACCACGACGGCGGCGTTGGGTATGATCCAGGAAGCCGCGCAAAGTCGCATCCCGGCGCTTGGCTACGGAATGCCGTATGCGATCGGAAATACATTATTGACCATCTTCGGGATGGTCGTTGTTTTGATCCTAAGCTGATTTGGAGAGGTTCACGTTATGGATAGAGTAACGCTGCACGATTACGAAGCACTCAGCCCGTTTCAGATCAAGGATGAGCTGATCAAACTGGCCTCGGCCGAGGCGCGTAAGGCCAATAGTGCTTTCCTGAACGCGGGGCGCGGCAATCCTAACTGGGTTGCCACCCGTCCGCGTGAGGCGTTCTTTGCCCTTGGTCAATTTGCCATAACTGAATCCAAACGTGTGATGGACCACCCCGCTGGTTTAGGCGGAATGCCGGCGCAGAAAGGTTGCCATGGACGGCTGCAGAGCTGGGCGTCTGATCATTCCGACACGCCGGGCGTCGATACGCTGCTTGAGGTCGTGGCGCATGCCATATCCGCATTTGATTTCGATGCGGACGAGTTTGTGCATGAACTGACGGATTCGATCATCGGTGATAACTATCCGGTGCCTGACCGCATCCTGAAACACAATGCCACCATTGCCCATGAATACCTGATGTGGTCCATGTGTCGGGGCAACCGGCCTGACGCTCAGTTCGATCTGTTCGCAGTCGAAGGCGGCACGGCGGCGATGTGCTACATCTTCAAGACGCTCAAAGCCAACCGATTGCTGAACCCGGGTGACACGATAGCTCTGTGCACTCCGATCTTCACGCCTTACTTGGAAATGCCTGAGTTGGAGGATTACAGCCTTGAATCCGTGCATGTGGAAACCGATGAAGAGGATGGTTTTCAACTGACCGACCAAGCAGTGGAAAAGTTGAAAGATCCCAAGGTAAAGGCGTTCTTCCTAGTCAATCCCGGCAATCCGTCTTCGGTCGCGCTCAGTACCGCGTCACTTCGCAAACTAGCGGACCTGGTTGAAAATCACCGGCCTGATCTGATCGTGTTAACGGATGATGTTTACGGCACCTTTGTGCACGATTTTACCTCGGTCATGGGCCATCTGCCGCGCAACACAATCGGTGTGTATTCCTACTCGAAGTATTTTGGCTGCACCGGCTGGCGTCTCGGCGTGATTGCCGTGGCGCAAGACAACATCTTCGATCTCAAGCTGGCGGATCATCCGGATGAGATCAAACAGGCCCTGGACAAGCGCTATGGCACGCTTAGCCTGACACCACGTGACATTCGCTTTATCGACCGGCTTGTGGCCGATAGCCGCGATGTGGCTTTGAACCACACGGCGGGCCTGTCGCTGCCGCAGCAGGTGATGATGACGCTGTTTTCACTCAGTGAATTGGTCGACAGCAAGAAAATCTATCAGACCGCCTGCATGGAACTGGTTCATCGCCGTTTCAAACTGCTGACCGAAGCGATGGGCATCGAGGTGCAGGCAGGTGAGCATTACGACGCCTATTACGGCATCATCGATTTCGAATATTGGTTGCGAAAATATGTCGGTGAAGATGTCGTGGCTTGGATCAAGCAGAATGTTCACCCATTGGATATTGCGTTCAAATTGGCGGAAGACTATGGGATCGTTCTGCTGAACGGCAGCGGATTTGATGCTCCGGGCTGGTCGGCTCGCGTGTCCTTTGCGAACCTGCCGGACGAGGCGTATTCTCAGATCGGGACAGCCGTTCGATCAGTGGCACGCGGCTATGTTCAAGCCTACCGTGCCGCGAACAATTTGCCGCTGCACGGATAGGTGAATCTCCCTACACCTGCGCCTGAACTGGTGATACCCATGGGCGCAGGGGAGGATGAATTTGGACATTTCCGAACAGCGCATCAAGGCGATGACCACGGCTGGCCTGAACCTGATCGGTCAGGCGCTGTCAATTTATGACAGCCAATTGCGTCTTGTGGTCAGCAACCTGCGGTTTCAGGAAATGTTCGACCTGCCAAACGAACTTGTCGAGCCGGGGGCTCTGTTTCGTGACACAATTTATTTTCTCGCTAGCCGCGGGGAATACGGTTCGGTCGGCGATGTTGACGAGATGGTCGAGCTACGCGTTTCACAGGCCCTCGCGTTCGAGCCGCATTATATGGAGCGCACACGGCCTAATGGTCAGGTGATCTCGGTCGAAGGTGCACCTTTGCCCAATGGGGGTTGGGTGGCCGTCTATACCGACATAACTCGCACGAAGCGGGTAGAAGATTTGCTGCGTGCCCGTTCAGAAGAACTGTCTGGCCAACTTCTGAGCCATGCCGAAGAGCTTTCCGCAACCAACCGCAAACTGGCCGCGACCATCACCGCGCTGGAAGAAGCCAAGCGTCAACTGACAGAGATCGAGGCCCGCACGCGGATGACGACCGAGATGATGCCGGCTCATATCGCGCATCTGGATGCCGATGGACGATACGATTACTCAAACCGCCGCCTCAGTTCGGTCATGCCCGGCCGTCCGTCTGACATTCTGGGCCTTCATATATCAAAGGCTTTGGGGTCATCTGCCTATGACCGGGTAAAGCCACATCTGGAACAGGCCTATGGAGGCCAACCTTCGGTTTTCGAGTTTACCGAAGATCAGGATTCACGCCGCATTCGGGTATCATTCACCCCGGATAAAGCGGGTGGTGTTTATGTCATGTCGGTGGATATCACCGAAGAAACTCAAGCCCGTGTCGCCCTTCAGCAAACGCGGCGCAGAGCCATGGCGGCGCAGATGACAAGCGGGCTTGCCCATGACTTTTCTAATTTGCTGACCATTATTCTGGGCATGCAGGCGCGATTAGAGAGGATGGATCTACCCAAGGAAGCCGATCAGCTAGTCACGGCTACGCAACAAACTGCCCGACGCGGGGGGCAACTGCTGAATCGCATCGCAGACATGACCGGCAATCGCACGCCGCAACCTCAGGCGACGGATATGCGCGGTTTACTTGAGGATTTGCGAATCCTTGCCACCCCGTCCTTGCCGCGGGGCATGGGGTTGTCGGTGGTCAATACTCTACCCGACAAGGCGCTGATGCTCGATCCCGGCATGGTTCAGGATGCACTGCTGAACCTGGTTCTGAATGCGCGGGATGCTTGCGGCACATCGGGCCAGATCACGATCACTGCGCATGCAATCGGGACAATATGGGTTGAGATCACGGTGTCGGACACTGGCCCGGGGTTTACCGGGGAAGCATTAAAGAAAGCGTTAAACCCATTCTTTTCCACCAAAGGCAGCGATGGCTCGGGGTTGGGACTTCCAATGGTCTACGACACGGTAAAGCTGGCGGGCGGTGACCTTAATTTGCGCAACACGCCTTCTGGTGCTTCGGTCGTGATACGTTTGCCCTACCGTCCTGCCCCGTCCGCGCAAGCGGGTCTCGTATTGTTGGTTGAAGACAGCGATGACCTGCGCAGTCAGTTCCGGGACATGCTGGTCGATTTGGGGTGTTCGGTGATCGAGGCAAGCTCGGTCGATGAAGCTTTGACCTTGACGTCGGAAATCGGTGATATCGCGCTGGTTCTATCAGATATTAAGCTGGAGGGCGAAGGCACTGGGATCGACATTGTCGACCGCCTGAATGGTGCGTTGCCCTGTATACTGATGACGTCGCTGCCGCTAAATGACCCGCTACATCATCAGGCATTGACCCGTGCACCCGTCCTAAGCAAACCATTCACATCGTCGCAATTGTCGGCGTTGATCCGAACCGAGGCCGCCTGAATGACACAACCTTTGGTGACCATTCTCGATGACGAACCTGAAATCCGCCGTATCCTAACGGAAGCGCTGGAAGATGCCGGGTTTCAAACTCAGAGCTTTTCACGTGCCCGTGAATTTGAAGCTTCGCTGAAAAGGGTCACTCCGGATCTGTGTTTGGTGGATTTATCATTGCCGGATACTGATGGACTTGCACTTGTGCACAAACTTGCGCTTGAGCAAGGTGCTGCAGTCATCATCATATCAGGCCGCGCTCAGGTGCAGGACCGGGTAACGGGATTGGAGCTTGGCGCAGATGATTACATCACCAAACCATTTGATCCAGCCGAAGTAATTGCTCGGGTCCGCGCCCGGCTACGCTCTACTGGACCAGCAACGCCGAATTCAGACATAGCCGAATTCAATGGTTGGACCGCACAGTTTGATCGATATGTCTTGATCAATGCCGATGGCGTCGAGACACCTTTCAGTCATGCCGAAGGTGAGGTTCTGCGATTGTTTCTTGAAAGTCCCAAACGCCTGATCAGCCGCGCGCGCATGCAGGACATGTTGGGTGGCGGGGCAGGTGACAGCTTTGACCGCGCTATGGATGTTCGGATTTCCCGCTTGCGAACGAAGCTGGGCGAAGATCCCAAAAACCCGCGCCTTATTAAAACGATATATGGTGCGGGATATATCTTTCTTGGTGACGTGACCTGGTCTTAGTCGTCGGTCCCCTCCCCGACGCCTAAGATGTCTATCGGCTGGCGCTTTGCTATCTGCTGCCCATCTGTCGTTCTCTTCAATCGCGCAGCGCCTCGTCTTTTATTTTCAGAACAGGTTGGATCAGATAACCCAGAACTGACTTTCGGCCTGACAGAATATCGACCTGAGCGATCATTCCTGGGATGATTTCAACCGCTGTACCACCCGCATCCAACATCGTGTCTGAAGTCTGAATTTCGACGACGAAAACCTCTTCTTCACTTCGTTCCGAGCGAGTGATGGTGTCGGCACCGATGCGAACGATCTCACCATCCAGACTGCCGTACCGCGAAAAATCGTAGGCCGTGATCTTGATTTTGACCTTTTGCTCTGGATGCAGGAAGGCGATGTCCTTGGGCCGGACATAGGCTTCCACCAACAATCTGTCGTCCAACGGAACAATCTCAATCAGTTCCTCACCGCTTCGGGCCATCCCGCCGATCGTCGTCCGGTGAATCCGGTTTACGACACCCCGTACGGGGGCCCGGATCAGCGCGCGAGACGCACGGTCACGCAAAGAGGGCAGGGCAGGTTGCAAGGCGGCAAGCTCTGCCGAAACCAAAGCCAGATCAGTTAGTGCGGCACTACGAAACCGACTGCGCGTCGCGCGGACTTTGTCATCCACTTCATCCAGCCCGGCCTTCAACCGGTTGATCATCGCCTCTGCTCTGACCTTGCGGCCTTTCCATTCCGCCTCGCTACGGCGCAGGGCCAAAAGGGTTGTTGCCGGTTCCATCTTCTGTTCGACCAATGGCACCATCATAGCGCGCTCATCGGCCAACACATTCAGGGTCTCGGTTGACGTGACCTGGTCAACCAATCCCTCTTCGTACTCGCGTTGCCGCTGTTCGCGCTGTCGAGAGAGAATTGCAATCTCAGCTTCAAGTTCTGCTTGCCGACCGTGGTACAGCGCAGTCTCCGACCGCACGACATCTGGCGCGCCAGTCAGAAGATCGTCGTCGAACTCAAGCTCAGCCCCATCGATTTCGGCACGTAGTCGTTGTGCGCGGGCCATCAAACCAAAGGCACGCTGTTGCTCTTGGCTCAACTCTCGTTCGATCTGAGTAGTATTCAGCTCCATCAGCAATGTACCAGCCTCAACCACCAGACCCTCGCGCACGTGAACGGACCGCAAAACACCGGGTTCGGTCGCTTCGATCACCTGAATATCGCCGGATGGCACGATACGCCCATCTGCCCTCACGACATCGTCGAGTTCAGTTAAATGAGCCCAGGCGACGGCGCTTATCAAACAACTGAGTATCAGGAGCAGCAGCAATGATCCCCGCAGCGGTGACCCGCCACGCATTTCACGGGCGAGGCTTTCCAGATCAGGATGCCGCGACATTCAGATGCCTCCCGGGTTTGCGAACTGTCTGGGTCAGGATGTTTTTGGGTCCGTCCATTGCAACTTTGCCATCCTCAATCACTATGACCCGATCAACCAGTTCCAGCAGGCTGGTTCGGTGCGTCACGATGATCATCGTGGTATCTGGCGTGGTCTTTTTAAGGCGGCGTATAATTTCGGATTCGGATTTGACGTCCATCGCGCTCGTAGGCTCATCCAGCAGCAGGACAGGAGGATGCCCGATAAGCGCCCGGGCCAATGCAATCGCCTGCCTTTGACCACCTGACAATCCTTCTCCTCGTTCGGCTACAGGCTGATCATAGCCCCGTGGGTGCCGCGCGATAAAATCTTCGACACCTGCAATGCGCCCTGCACGGATCAGTTCATCATCACGCGGGCGCACCGACCCGCTGGCAATGTTTTCCCGGACGGTACCGGAAAACAGCCAGATGTCTTGCAAGACTGAACCAATATTTCGCCGCAAGTCGCCGGGATCAATCTGGCGAATGTCCAGCCCGTCCAACATCACCGAGCCCACACGCGGTTGGTAGAGGCCCAACAGCAGTCGCGCAATCGTACTCTTGCCCGACCCAATCTGGCCCAGGACAGCGACTTTTTCACCGGGTTCGATTGTAAATGAAACACCTTTCATCGCATCTTCCGTTTGATCAGGATATGCGAAATGAACATTGTTAAACGTTATCCGCCCGAAAAACTCGGATCTGCTGATCCAAGATTTGCCTTCAGGCCGCTCATTGCTCGCCTGCATTAACGTGTCCAGATTGCGGTAGGCACTGCGTGCCTGATTGACACGTGTCAGGGTTTGCGCCAATTGTCCCAGCGGTGCCAGGGCACGGCCGGTCAGCATCACCGACGCAACAAGTGCCCCCATGCTCGTCTGGCCATCCGTGATCAGAAATACACCATAAAAGACGATAAGTACTTGCGCGGCCTGCTGAGTAAATCCAGTTAGGTTCAGGGCAAATTGAGTAACGGCCCTGCTGCGTGATCCGTAGTTTGACTGGCGTGCAATTGCACCTTCCCACCGCATTCGCATCTGCCGACTGGCGGCGGTTGTCTTGATGGTTTCCAAGCCTGATACAGCCTCAACCAGAACAGATTGCTTGGATTGTCCGTCTGCAAAACTTTGTTCAGCAAGACGCGACAGGATCGGTTGAACAGCCAGTCCGCTGAGAAGAACGACTGGTACAGCGAGTGCCGGAACAAGCGCCAGCGGGCCGCCCACCATATAGATCGCGAATATGAATACCGCGATGAATGGCAAGTCTACGACAGCGACGAGTGTGGCAGAAGTAAAGAATTCACGCAAAGTTTCGAATTCGCGGATGGTACTGGCCATTGCACCCGTTGAGCCCGTTCGGGACGACATGCGAATATTCAGCACCTGGTCAAATACTCGCCGTCCCATGGACATGTCAGCATTCTGGCCGGCGCGATCTATGAACCCCGCGCGAAGGAGCTTCAGCGCGAAGTCAAAAAGAAGCGCCAACCCCACGCCAAGCGTCAAAGCAATCAGCGACTCGGTCGCCTCGTTGGGCAAGACCCGGTCGTAGACGATCATGATAAAGACTGAGGTCGTAAGCCCCAGAACGTTTGCCATCGCCGCAGCCAGCGCCACCTGAACATAAGACCAGCGGTTTGCGGAAAGGGACGACCAGAACCAATGACCCCGCTGATCCGCTTGATCTGCGTTAACCTCGTCGCGGTGCAAGGGTCGAAACAACAATGCATAGCCCGTGTAGACTTCGTCCACGCCGCTTTCGGGAACCTCTCCGATACCGTCATCCAAAGTGGGGTCGTAAAGCAATAGATCGCCATTGCGCGTGCGCCCGTGGTACACAACGGCGCGATCGCCTTCCAACAACAAGATCGCGGGTGCCAGCGGTGCATCAAATGCCGACAGCTTTCGCGCACCAAACCCGACCTGCAGGCCTGCTCGTTGTGCCGCGTACATCGCATCGCGCACGGTCAACTCACCTGTATCACCAGATTGGCAGGCGTTCAGTGCTGCAACTGTCAATGGCCGCTCAAGTGTCGCTGCGACATTCAACAAGCAAGCTTCCAATTCGGTCAGAGTTGCACGATCAACATTCATAGCGACTTATCCAGCGTGTCCATCGTGAACCCCGGAGAACCCAGAATGGTCTCGGTTCGGATCGATGAGGTGTAATTGGCCAAAGCGAAGTTCTGTTCTGCCAGAATCAGCCGTTCCTGTAGCTGCATGTCGTTGCGTTTCGTACCCGACACTCGGGATCTCGCAGTCAATACATCCATTCTAGGTTCATGACCTTCCGATACCCACCAGTAAGGGGGCACTTCACTATTATTGGAGTTCGTCTGAACGGGCCGCGCTATCAACCCCAATAAGGCCTGAGCCAAGAATGCACCGCCAGCGGCATTCTGGTAAGCTTGGATTGTCCTTGTTTTGGACCCACTTCGTGCCACAATCGAACTGCTCTGAACAGCCTGTCGCACTTGTTGGTCAAAAGCGTTCTTTGAAAGTTGTTTTGATCGTGCTGTTGCGCTTGCTCCGGTCGTTCCTCGCGTTAAAGATGTCTCGACATCGGCTAGGTTGGGCGTTGAGGTGCAGGCTGAAACTGACAGTAACCCCGCTATTATGCCAAGGATTCCAAGCCCGAACTTAACCCATTGCATGGATCGCGCCCTCCTTGCATTGTCCGTGCCGAACCTCTTCAGCAAGTGCAGTCATGAATCCGCCAAAGGTGTCTTTTTGTTCTGAACTCCTCGTGCCTGATTGGCTCTGCGCGCTGGACAGCCACATGCAATGCGACAGGGATACTTGATGAGCGTGAATCAGCCGTAGCGCGCCGCTGGAAAGCAGGGCCAATTTGTTAGACTCGGGCAATCGTTCCAGCAGAATTGGATCAACGCCCCAGTAACCCTCGGTCAAAGTGATGCCATTCTGTTCGTCCAGTGGTACAAGCAGACCCATTTCAGCGATCAAAGAGCAGACTTGGTCCGTTTTGTTTGCCGAGGCCAGGCGATTTTGCAGAAAGCGGCGCACATCGCATAGATCCTGCGTCAAAAGTCCGTCCACTGTAAAAAATGGTTGGTCCTTAGGGTCATGTGTAACCAACCCTGAATCCTCGTCGACAAACAGACGTGACCGAGAGTCGCCCTTTTTTAAAGCTTCTGCCTGGAATGGAAAGCAACGCAACGCTGAGGGCACATAAGGCGCAAGCCAGCGACCGTTTTGGTCGACGAAAGGCGGTGCTATTTCCGGGATGACTGAGAATAGTGCGACGGGAGAAAAACCTGTTTGGTTTGACAGGAACACAATCGGAAAAGATGTGGCAATTTGCGGAACTTCTGAGATGACGATGGGACAGGCGTCCATCTCTGCAACAAATTGGTATGATGTGAACCGGCGCCAGAATCGATTCCTGTGCCGTACAAGGCTGACTGGGAAAAGGCCGTTCTCTGCCATGTGATCCTCTTGTTCTGAAGAGGCGAGGCTACATTTGTGCATCGCCCCAAGCTACGTGCGCCGTTTAGGCTGAAGCGCCAGTTGGGTCGGTGATCAGGATGTTGTCGTCGGACAAACTGCTCAGATCGGAAAGGCCATCGAACTGTGCAAGCGCTTCGACCGACGCCGAATCTGGGCCAGAGTAGTCAACCTTGACCAGAATGCTGTCAGTGCCGTCCGTTGCCAGCAGATACATCTCATCACCTGATTGAGCACCATTCAGGTTTTCTGCTGCGTTAGTGATTGTATCCAGATCAAGGTCCGAAAGCGTGGTCTCCAGCCCGACGAACCCGGTGTTGGCACCAATTGTGCTGCCGGCCACCAAGGTCTCCACACCGGTCCCGTCGCCGCGAAGCGATGTGGTATTCAACCCCTGGAACATCAAGGCGTCAGAATCGCTGGCTGCTGGGCCCAGTGTGAAACCATTGATCGTATCAATGCCATTTGAAGATGGGTCAGCTTCGAAAACGATGACGTCTCGACCCGCCCCGGACACATCTATGGTGTCGTCGCCCTGGTTGCCGCGGATGACATCATCAACATCCGAGCCCGTAATGGTATCATTCCCACTGGTGCCGAGATGGAGCTGTGATGGCCCTCCGTCTGGAGTGGTCAACGTCAAGACGATGGGTTGGTTCGCGTCCTGAACTGTCATGGTAAATGTCACCACAGGCTGCGATAAATCCCCATAGCTCGTGGCCGCGCCCGCGAAACTGATTGCGGAACCTCCATTCGGGTTAGCCAGAAAGAGATTGAAGTCAGGGTTTTCTGTCTCGGAGCCGCTATCGTAGGTCGCCACCGAAGGATCGAACCCCAGCTCGGCGGTAAAGGCCAGACCGCTTGAGATATCGCGATCGGAATCTGCGTAGACCTCGAACGTCACTGTCGTTCCGCTGCGACCGGCTTCAACGATGGTGTAGGCCGCCGGAACATGAGCAATTGCCTGTTCGGACACCGGATCAGGATCGGGGCCGCCTGCGACTGTCGCCTGTGCCGCGAAATCGAGGGCGTCTCCCGCTTCAATCGAGGCAAAGCTTGCAGCAGGCGCGGACAGGGTCCAGCTCCCATCGGCTGCAACTGTGGCCGAACCAAGCGAGACCGAGTTAAGCGTGACATCGACCGCTTGTCCGGCAGACAGGCCTGCGGAACTGCCTGATACGGTCATTCCAGTGTTTTGTGCATCGCTCAGCGAGACGGCATTGTTGGAACCCAGATCATCGATATAGAGGATAGGCTTGAAATCCGTAGCCAACATGGTTGTCGCATCGGTTGCGGGGTTTCCTGCGGCGTCTTGAACCGAGGCCGTGACCGCAAAACTGCCGCCATCTGCCAAGCCGGTCAAATCCGCCGAAGGAATGCTTGTGCTCCACAAGCCACCCGAAACCACCGCGCCGTAGGTCTGACCATTCAGGCTTACAGTGACAGTCTGCCCGTCCTCGGCATTTGTTGTCCCCGACACGCAGAGATCCGTTCCCTGTTCAACGATATCCAGAACGGAACCAACCGAAAGCGGGTTCAATGCAATTGTTGGTGCGCTGAGGTCGGTGCCGAAGCTGGTGGTCGCCGCATTCGTGTTGCCAGCCGCATCCGCGATCGATGCATTCACGTCATAAGGTTGACCGTCCTGCAGGCCGCTCAAATCGGCAGCGGCAGCTGTGTAAGTCCAGGTGCCGCTGTTGACTGTAGCGGTCCCGCCGACCAGAACTGCACCTCCGGACTGGACAATTTGTACTGAAACTTGCGTGCCATTCGCGGCGTCAGATGTCCCCGATACGACCAGATCCGTTGCCTGTTCGGCTAGGTTCACCACGGCTCCGTCGGATAGCGATGAAATGGCAAGCGATGGGGCGGTGAAGTCCGTGTCGAAGCTGTTGGTCGCCTGTATCGCCAGATTACCGGCGGCATCCGAGACATCCGCTGTCACGCTGATCGTGGCCCCATCGGGTAGCGCCGCCAAATCCGCCGAGGGGACACTCACCGACCACCCCCCGGTTGAGGCCTGTCCAGTGTAGGATTGGCCGTTCAGATTTACGGTGATTGTCTGACCATCTTCGGCGGATGTAGTGCCCGTAATGGTCAAGTTCGTACTACGTTCCGCAGCATTCAAAACCGCTCCGCCCGAAAAATTGTCGATACTCAGAGTTGGGGCGGTAACATCTTTGGATAAGTTGACGCTGGCTTGCGGGGCGACAAGGCCGTCGGCGTCCGTCACGTCGCCCGTGATATTGAAGTCTCCACCATCGGCAAGCGCTATGAGATCGGCGCTGGGGATTGTCACAATCCAACTGCCGCCCGAGACCGAGTCGGTATAAGTCTGCCCATCAAGGGTTACTGTTACCTGCTGCCCGTCGGTTACGTTCCCTGTTGTCCCGCTTACGACCAGGTCAGATCCGGTTTCGACCGCATTCAGGATAGCCCCGACCGACAAGGGAGTGATTGCAATTGATGGGCCCGTAAGATCGACCGGAACGGAGACCGATATTGGTGTTGCCGAATTGCCTGCTGTGTCGCTGACGGCAACTGAAACGGATGCGGGCACACCGGTAGCCAAACCAGACAAATCGGCATTCGGGATCGTCACTGACCAACTGCCGCCCGATACAGAACCCGTGTAATCCTGACCGTCGAAAGATACATTGACCACCCGGCCGTTTTCAGCTGTGGTCGTGCCCGACAAGACAAGATCCCCAACGACATCGGCCAGATCTATTGAACCGCCACCCACTGGGTTTAGTGTCAGATCAGGCGCGGTCAGATCAGTGTCAAAACTTCCATTGGCCTGAGCTGCTGGGTTCCCAGCGCGATCCGATACATCAGCCGTCACCGTGACGCTTGACCCGTCTGGCAGCGTGGTAAGATCTGAAGCGGGCACCGAAACGCTCCAGCCGCCGCCCGAAACGGTGCCACTATAGGATTGTCCACCAATCGCTACCGTTACGGTCTGCCCATTCTCGGCATCCGTTGTGCCAGAGATTTCGAGATTTGTGCCTTGTTCTGCAGCATTCATTACCGCACCCGCCGAGAATGTATCGATGGTCAGGACCGGCGGAATGGTATCAACGTCGAACCTTGCGGTTTCAGCCGATAGCTCCATCCCGCTACCATCCAGATGGCGCACGGAAACATCCGAGATCCCCTGAGGCAGGGCCGCTGCCTCGGCCTGCGTCAGTGAAACGCTCCAGCTTCCGTCGCCTGCAGGAGTGACTGATTTTGTCACCGATCCGATGGTAACTTCGACAGTCGTTGTTCCATCCGGCGCTGTTGTTTGGCTGCTGAGATTGCTCAATGCGTTTGATTGCAGCTCAGCCAGGTTCAGGCTGGGCGGTCGAGGAGGTGAGGGGGTAACGGTGGGTTCGGCATCAGTTTCATCGTCGCTGTCTCCACCGCCGCCGCCTCCGCCACCGGCAGCTGCAGCACCGGCTATTCCCAGCCCGCCCAAGGCCAGCCCGGCACCGCTTACGCCACCTGCGGTCGCTGCGGTCGCACCTGCGGCCTCTGCGGCTAGACCTAATTGTGCAATTTCGCCGACGACTTCATCTGCAACCATTATGGTGCCGTTTTCCAGAATCTGTACGTTCTCGGCAGAGACAACAATCGTCCGCCCATCTGTCAGTTTCAGCTGCACGTCGCCATTCGAAAGCAGCTTTGCCACCCGAACGCCCGGAATTGACTCAGCAAACTGATGTGACGCAAGCTGTTCATCGGTGGCCTGCGCAAGAGCTGGTAATGCGAATAGTGTCGAGCCAAGGCCGCCAGCAACCCCGCGTCCTACCCATCGCTGAAGTTTTTTGTCGAACCATTTGCGGATATGGCGCGTACGTTGCGCATCGGGCCCGGCGTCCGTGGTCGATTTATTGGTCGAAACGGTATCTTTGGTCATTTTGCCCTCTCATTAGATGGACGCTGGTCGTTGCGTGATATGCTGTTTTCGGCCGATCTGGTCTGTGGTTTGATCTTCTGAGCCATTCGACCGCTGCGAAAAATTTGAGTTAATCTGGAACTGAAGTCCTTGTTTTCACCACATTTCTGTTCTGGTTCAGAACCGAACATCGCTTCATCCTGTATGTGTTGCCAGGGGTGGCAGGGGGTAACGGGCGATGATGCTTCAGTTCGAAAGAGTGGTGGCAACGGGGACCGCAGCGCTCGATTCAGGTATCGGCGATACGGCTTTAAAAACGTTTAACGGGGAAACGTATCTTTACAGCACGAGCGGATCCGGGGGAGGGCTCGTGTCTTGGCGCCTTGTGGAGGGGGCTGGCCCACAAGAACAGGACCAACAATATTTCGATGCCTCGATTGCCTATCAGGTCGGGCACAGCGGAACCCCGATTCATCTGGCGGGCAATGATCAACTGGTCCTCGACGTCGATACTGCCACAGGGCTTGTGGGTTATGAACTAAACGCGGATGGCACTATCGGTGCCTTGCAAGAAACCAATGCCTTGACTGGCGGCGGGGATATCGCTGCAGCGGTCCAGGTAACGATTGGGGCTGGCGACTTGCTTGCGCTTGCGCATGAGGACACAGGCCAGATCGGCACCTATAGTATCAATGGTGATGGATCGCTGAGCCCGGCGCATAGCATCAACGCGTCTGCCAGTACGCTTCAGACCCTGCAATCGGGGTCGAATCATTTCATTGTCGGCGCAGATGCAACCAGTGGAACAATCTCGTCATATTCGATCGATCAAGGCAGTGGCGTGCTCTCTGAGGTTGCCGGTAATGACGATATCCAAACGCTGGGCATCAGTTCTCCTACGGCGGTTGAGACAATTCAAGCCTATGGAAAGTCATGGATTGTTGTGGCTGGATCGCAAAGCAATTCGCTAAGCGTTATGGAATTGGGCGTCAGCGGGCGGTTAAAGCCGACGGATCATATTCTGGACACCCTGCATACCCGGTTTGGGGCCGTACAGGATCTTTCAGTCCTTGAGGTTGATGGTCGGGTTTTCGTGGTGGCTGGGGGCGGGGATGATGGGATCACACTGTTTACAATGACGCCGGACGGGCAGCTCATCCATATGGATAGTTTTGCTGATACCCTGGACAGTGGATTGCAAAATGTCCAAACGATCAGCGTTGCGCATATGGGGGATGAGCTGCAGATATTTGTATCATCTCAACAGGATGCAGGGCTCACTCAGTTGAGCGTATCGATTGCCGACCTTGGAATTGTTGTCGAAGGCTTCGGTACAGTAACCGGTACCGCGCAGGACGACATGCTAAAAGGCGGCATACTGGACACTATTCTGGACGGCGGAGCAGGGGACGATATGCTGATTACGGGCACTAGTTCCACGACCATGACGGGTGGTGCTGGCGCGGACATCTTTGTGATCCGTCAAACAAGTGGCCCGACTGTGATCACGGACTTTCAGGCCGGCACCGATCGTTTGGATCTGACCGATTATCCTTTTCTGCGCACCCCAGCGCAGTTGGATTTCACTTCCACCGCTCAAGGCGCCCAAATCGCTTATCGCGACGAAACGATAGAACTTGTTTCAGCTAATGGCACCTCCCTGACAACTGAGCAGGTATTCGGCGCAGGGTTTGGTGGTCCCGATCATATTCCTGTCAATCTGGGTAGCGGGCCGGATAACAACTCATCAGACGGGGTAGCTGGTGGGTTCACGCTGAATTCGACGACTCCAAACGCAGCGTTGGGAAATGCTGAAATCCGGTTCACCCCAGACGGAGGGTCTGCAATTGTTGCGCAGGCAAATGCACAAGGTGAATTTGATCTGGATCTACCAGACGGCGCGTTTCCCGGCCAATTGGACATCATTAAATCGTATTCAACGGCAAGCAGCGAGATAACAGCGCTGGATGCATTGCAGGTTTTGCGCATGTCGGTTGGACTTGATCCGACATGGGGTCCGGCAACGGCCGAAAATTACATCGCGGCCGATATCACCCGGGATGGATCGGTAAACGCGTTGGATGCACTGGCAATTCTTCAGGTTGCGGTTGGCCAGCCTTCTGCGCACAACGCTGAGTGGGTTTTTCTGGATGCAAATGCGGATCTATCCGGAATTTCACGCAGCAACGTCACCTACGAAACCGGAGCAGAGGTCACTATTGTTGATAGTGATCTGTCGGTCGACATGACCTCAATACTGCTTGGCAATATCGAGGCAGTTTGAATGAGACTGCGTGACCGGTGCTATTCTCGAAACGCGCGGTAGAAGTAATCTGCCAATGGTTTGACCAGGTAAGAAAGCGGAGTGCGTTCATCAGTTTTGATCATGGCTTCGACAGGCATACCCGGCAACAGTTCCTGGCCATTCAAACGGTCCAGTTGTCCTTCGTCAGGCACAACTTCAGCACGGTAGAAGGTAAAGCCGCTTGTCTCATCTGTGAATGAATCTGCTGAGACATTGATCACACGGCCATTCAGCTCGGGCGTGTCGCGTTGATTGAATGCGGGAAAGCGCAGGGCGACTTCCTGTCCGCGATGTAACTGATCCACATGCAACGCATCCACCCGTGCTGCGACCAACAAGGGCGTATCCTGCGGCACTACATACATCATCGGCTCACCCGGCTGGATCACAGACTGGATGGCAAAAACCTGACTGTCGTAAACTGTGCCAGCGACGGGTGCACGGATGTCTAGACGCGACAAACGCTCGGAAAGGGAAAGACGACGTTCTGCCAGTTCTACAACGCGAGACTGCACATCCCGAAGCTCGGTGATGGCTTCTTCGCGCCGCGTGGCCTGCAATTCAACAATTTGAATTTCGGTCGTAGCGATCTGGCCTGTCAGTCGCGCAACTGTGGATTCGAGGCTGCCAATTTGCCCTGTTAGATTTGCCTCTTCCCGCTGCAATGCAGAAACGCGGCTGGCCTGCGTCAGGCCGCGATCAAGCAAACCTTGCTGATCTTCGAGCTCCGTTCTGATCAATTCAACCTGAGTATTCAGTGACGCCAATTGCGCCTGCGTCCCCTCAATCTCGTTCTGGATCTGTATCTTCTGTTTCCCAAGCTGGTCGATCTGCTGGGTCAGCGTTTCCAACCTGGCGTTGAACAGACGTTGTTGGCCTTCCAACAGATCGTCGTCGATCGATTCGCGGGTTTTGAGCTCTTGCAGATTTTTCTTCAACGTATCTGCGTTCGCACCATCCCGTTCAGCCTCTAGCCGGGTCTTTCGGGCAAGTAACTCAAATAGCTGAGATTCCACGATCGTTTGTTCCGAGGCCAAAAACGTATCGTCAAGCCGCAGCATCATGTCCCCACGCGCCACTGCGTCACCGTCACGAACGAATATCTCGCCTACAACGCCACCATCGGGGTGTTCGATGACCTGACGATTGCTCTGAACTTCGATCACACCTTGCGAGATAATAGCACCGGCCAGCTCAGTGCGGACGCTCCATAATCCCAGTCCCAGGATCAAAACTGCCAGAGCCAAAAGGCCGACAAAAGCGGGCGCTTTAATACTCCAAACGGGACGTGAACTCTTGTCTGCCATTATTCACCCACCTTGTTCAGGTGCCTTTTGATAACGTTGGCGTTTTGGACCATCGTGTTCAAAACTTCATCGCGCCCACCGGATTTGACGATCTGGCCTTTCTCGACAACGACAAGATCGTCGCATTCCGAGATCGCTTGAGGCCGGTGCGTCATGATAATCGTGGATTTGCCCGCGCTCTTGAGCTCGCGGACCGCGTTGTTCAGGGCGAGGGTTCCGTCTGCATCCAGGGCCGAGTTTGGCTCATCCAGAATCAACAATACCGGATTACCATAGAGAGCGCGCGCCAATGCAATCCGCTGTTTCTGCCCACCGGAAAGCTGGCTGTCATTGCCCTCAAGGAAGGTATCGTATCCTTTCTCAAGCCCCAGAATCAGCTCATGCGCATTGGCTGTTTTCGCTGCGGCAACTACAGCTTCGGGATCAGGGGTTTGTGACATCCGGGCGATATTTTCAGCAACCGTTCCGTTAAAGAGGGTCACTTGCTGTGGCAAATAGCCAATATGTTGCCCAAGATCATCAGGGTCGTATTGATCAAGTGTAGCGCCGGCCAAACGGATTTCCCCTGCCGCCGGTTGCCAAAGGCCCAACAACGCTTTGGCTAGGGTTGTTTTGCCAGACCCACTTTTACCAATCACACCCAGAGCTGTGCCGGGGCGCAACTCAAGTGCCGCATTCCGTAGTGTCGGTGTCTTCGCGCCCGGAGGGATCACCGTCAGGCCCTTTGCGACAAGATGTGCTTTGGGAACGGGCAGTTTGGTGCGCGACGCCTCGGGGGGCGTTGAATCAAGAAATGTGTTCAGGTTAATCCATGCCGTGCGCGCGCGTTCGATCATCGACCATTGACCCACCGCCATTTCGACCGGAGCCAAAGCGCGACCTAGAAGGATCGTGCCAGCAATCATAGCACCGGGCGTCATTTCGTTGCGCAGAACCAGCAACGCGCCAAGCGCCAGCATGGCGGATTGCAAAAACAGCCGCAGAGACTTGGTCAACGAAGTAAAGCTGCCGGTCCAGTCGCTTGCGGATATGGATTGAGAAAGCGCCTCGGTGCGTTGGTTCAACCAGCGTTTTGAGACATCTTCCTGCATGCCCTGAGATCTGACGACCTCGGCAGCTTGTCTGGCGTGTTCAGAAAATGCATTTGCTTTGGCAGAGGCGATTTGAGCATCTGCCACTTTGCGATGGGTCAACGCTTGGTTTAGTAGGGCGATAACAACCAGAAGCGTTCCGCCTGCGACGGCCAACCAGCCTAGCAACGGGTGGAACAGGAAAATTGCAGCCACAAAGATTGGAGTCCAAGGGATGTCCATCACCGCCAACAAAACGGGCGAGGCACATAGTGCACGGATCGATTCTAGATCTCGCAATGCAGTCGCAGGTGCTGATCGAACCTGTGGGAACAATGCGCGTCGCATGGTCCCTTCAAACACGCGTTCATCGAGTGCTGATTGAAATCGCGCTCCGAACCGAGCCACAATTCGGCCGCGCGCATAGTCCAACATCGCCATCAGCGCATAAAGCAGCGCGACAAGCAGAAATAGCGCTGATAAAGTCTCGACCGAGCGTGACCCAAGGACCCGATCATACACTTGCAGCATGAACAGCGGTCCGGTCAGCATAAGCAGATTGACAAAAACGCTGAAAATGAAGGCAAGCGCCAGGAAACTGTTCCCCTGATTACGCACCTTTCGCAGCTCATGGCGCTGAGGCGGGGTGTTGCGGTTTTTCAAGCTCACGCGTTTTGGCCCTTGATTGCTCACAATTGGAACTCGTCAACAGCCAATCTTCCTGTACCCGAAGGCGGCCTGACATTTCCCGCAACTATATCTGCCTACCTGCACCGGAACAACGCGCGTTTCATGCGCCGCCAGTTGTTTAGGCGGTGTTCGTACCTATGAATTGATTGGAATGGCAGGAAAGTGCCGACATTTTTTCCTTGCGGGTCCAATTCTCAGCGCATTCATCCAGCGCTTAGGACACCGTCAAACCATTCAGAGTTTTGGTCCCGCGTAAGCGGTCATACGAGCGACAGCCGTTCCTAAGTACCATCCGCCAGATGTTCCGGCCCAGCTACGCAGAGCCGGTCGCAGTTTCATTTAAGCACGAACAATATTTTGCTCAGAGGTACGGTATTTACCGCGGGTGTCGATGAGGAGCTTCGCGTGTTTTTTGATCAACTCATAATCAAAGGCATCGTGATTAGTCGCCAGAATAACTGCATCCTGCTCCGACAGAACCTCAGGGGTAAGGGTCTCAGATGACAATTCGAAGAAGTGTTCCCGCATCGTGGGAAACTCGGGCACATGGGGGTCCGAGTAGCTGAGGTCTCCGCCATTGTCTCGGATCAGCTCCATCAAGCTGACAGAAGGGCTCTCACGCATGTCGTCGACATTTTTTTTGTACGCGATGCCCAAAACCATAATTTTACTGCCACGAATCGCTTTGCTGCGATCATTCAGCGCATTGGCGAGTTTGCCAAACACATATTCCGGCATCGCCGTGTTCACTTCACCGGCCAATTCGATGAAGCGTGTGTTGATGCCGTATTCACGTGCTTTCCAGGTCAGGTAAAATGGATCGATAGGGATGCAGTGCCCTCCTAAGCCGGGGCCCGGATAGTAGGGGGTGAAGCCAAAAGGCTTGGTCGCAGCCGCGTCGATAACTTCGAATATATCGATCCCCATCCGGTCGGCAACAATCTTCATCTCGTTCACAAGGCCGATATTCACTGCCCGGTGGATGTTTTCCAAGAGTTTCGTCATCTCGGCAGTCTCGGTCGAGCTTACCGGTACGAGCTTATCAATCGCGTGCTCATAAAGCGCGATGCCCGCCCTCAGGCAAGCCTCTGTATGTCCGCCGACCACTTTTGGGATTGTATTAGTCGTAAAATCAGGGTTGGCGGGGTCTTCGCGTTCGGGTGAGTAGACAGCAAAAAGATCCTCACCAACCTCAAGTCCATTTTTCTCAAGCCGAGGCAAAACTTCTTCTTTGGTTGTGCCTGGATAAGTCGTGCTTTCCAGCGCAATAACCTGACCCGGACGCAAATGATCTGATATTTGGTCACACGTATCGGTGACAAAGCTCAGATCTGGCTCGCGATATTTGTTGAGTGGCGTTGGCACGCAAAGCATAATGCCATCCGCCTCAGCTATACGCGAAAAATCCGTGGTAGCCTCGAACCCATTTTCCCGTGCCGCTGTGATGCGGGCATCGTCGATATGCTCAATCGAACTGTGACCGGAGTTTAAGTCCTGCACCTTTGTGGCATCCAGATCGAAGCCAATGACCCGGTATCCAATTTCGGTATATCTGAGGGCCAGGGGCTGTCCGACATATCCCAGTCCAACAATCCCGATCACAGCCTGCTTCGCATTAAGTTTGTGTAGCAGGTTGTCCAGTGATGTCTGTGTCATGACAAAATCGCTCATTATCTAAGTCTGCGCAGGAAAGTCAGAGGGGGCCCGAATACGAAGTCGCGTCTCTACTAGTTGCTTTGGTGGAAAAGGCAATGGGTATTTGCTTTGCAAACAGTTTTGGCCATTGTAACTTCGTCAAGTTCGGAAGCCATTGACTTGCAGCTTTCACTTTTTTCCCGATTGGAAAATTGAACTGAAATCATGATTGAGTTCATCGGCTGGCTGACGCGCAGATAGCACGCCTAGACCCTTCATCCCGAAGTCGCCTAGAAAGCCCCGGTTCGACGATAGGTGTGTATTGAGAGAAATAGTCTTTTTCATTCACAATGATATGCGCTGACGTGCCGCTCATGCCGATTATGGTCCGCGCAAGACCCCGGTCAAATATGACAAGCGCCGGTATAAACGGCAAAACCGCATCAAGATCATATCCGATAGGCTCAAGGGTCTAATGCGCGTTGCGACGCGCTTTGACCGCTGTTCGGGGGTCTGACTCTCAGCTAGCGCTCTCGCGGAAACCGCCATCCATCGGTTGGAAGGCCTGACGATGGGGGCAGTTCGCTGCAATCGCCTTTGGTGCGTAAAGTGGCTTGGACTGTGCAATTCAATACAATAGGCTTTTAGGATCCTACCCCCAAGTTCGACATGTTTGTTGCAAAGATCTTCACTGTCATACCCTTGTTGTGAAAAGCATCCAGAACACGCGTCGATCCACAAACCTGAGAGGTGCCTTATGTCCTATTCCAATCGTAGTTTGATTTCGCGCCGTCAGTTTCTTGCCACTACGACCGCCAGCGCTGCTGCCATCACCTTGCATCCCTTTTCGGCGGCGGCGGCCAACAATCAGGCGCATCTGAGGATCATGGAAACCACTGACATCCATGTTCACGTGTTCCCATACGATTACTATGCGGACAAACCGCGCGATACAGTTGGCTTGTCGCGAACCGCTTCGATCATCAATGAGATTCGTTCCGAGGCGACAAATTCGCTGCTCGTCGATAATGGAGATTTTCTGCAAGGCAATCCGATGGGCGATTACATCGCCTATGAGCGGGGCATGAAAGAAGGCGACAGCCATCCGATCATCACTGCCTTCAATACTGTTGGTTATGACGCTGCCACTTTGGGCAATCACGAGTTCAACTATGGCCTAGATTTTCTTGAAAAAGCGCTTGCTGGTGCAGAATTCCCCGTGGTTCTGGCCAATGTTGCAAAAGAGACTGGGGCGTCCCCCCGCGATGATACGACTCTGGTGAAGCCCTATGCCATCCTTGAGCGTGAGATTGAAATGGGGGATGGCAGCAAGCATCCGATCAAGGTTGGTGTCATCGGATTTACTCCGCCTCAGATCATGAACTGGGATCGCAAGCATCTGGAAGGCAACGTGCAGGCGCGTGACATAGTCGAAACGGCGCAGGCTTATGTCCCCGAGATGCAAGAGCAGGGTTGCGACCTGATCATCGCCTTGTCGCATTCCGGCATTGGGGATGCGGATCACGCTGATGGAATGGAAAATGCTTCAGTCGTTTTGGCAGGGGTCGATGGCATCGACGCGCTGGTGACCGGGCACAATCACCTCGTATTCCCGTCCGCTACCTTTGCTGATCGTCCCGGCATTGATGTCGACAAGGGGACCTTGATGGGCAAACCGGCGGTGATGGGCGGATTTTGGGGGTCACATCTTGGCCTGCTGGATCTGCTGCTTGAGCGCGACGGAAACGAATGGCGGGTTGTGACGACAACGTCTGAGGCGCGCCCGATTTCAAAGCGCAACGAAGATCGTTCGATCGCGGCACTTGTTGGCGACGATCAGAAGGTGCTGGACTCGGTGGCGAAAGATCATGACGAAACACTGGCCTATGTACGCCGCGCGGTCGGCAAGACTTCGGCCCCGCTGCACAGCTACTTCGCGTTGGTTGCGGATGATCCATCGGTGCAAATCGTCTCGATTGCGCAGAAATGGTACGTCGAAGAGATGATGAAGGGCACCGAACATGAAGGTCTGCCCATTCTATCGGCTGCAGCGCCGTTCAAGGCAGGGGGTCGCGGCGGCCCGGACTATTACACAGATGTTCCGGTGGGCGATGTTGCGATCAAAAACGTGGCTGATCTTTACCTGTATCCCAATACCGTGCGCGCGGTGCGGGTGAACGGTGCACAGGTTCGGGGTTGGTTGGAACGCTCGGCGGGTATGTTCAACCAGATCGAGGCGGGATCCGAGGATGCGATTTTGCTAAACCCGGACTTCCCGTCTTACAATTTCGACGTGATGGACGGTGTGACCTACCAGATCGACTTATCGCAACCGTCGCGCTTTGGACCCAAGGGGGAAGAGATCAACCCGGATGCAGCCCGTATCGTAGATTTGGCCTTCAACGGTGAGGCGGTCACGGATGACATGGAGTTCATCATTGCCACCAACAACTATCGTGCTTCGGGCGGCGGCTCTTTCCCGGGCGCAATGGGTGATACCGTCGTGTTCGAAGCCCCTGACACCAACCGCGACGTGATCGTGCGGTATATCGTCGAGCAAGGAACAATCGATCCCAAGGCCGATGCAAACTGGTCGTTTGCGCCGCTTTCTGACACCACCGTGTTGTTTGAAACTGGTCCAAAGGCGCGCGACTACATGGGCGAAGTCAAAGGCGTCACCATCGAGGATGCCGGTGAAGGCGCTGATGGGTTTGCGGCATTCCGCATCAGGCTCTAGCAAGGGTAAGGTCCAAATTACAGTGTGAGCGGCCGTCTTAGATCATTCATCTGACGGCCGTTCGAAGGTGCTATGTTGCTGGGCCCCGTTCAGTCTTCGTCTTGAAGCGGAAGCCTATCGCGCACGAGATTTGCCCAGAATTCCGCGCCGATCGGCAGTAACGCATCGTTGAAGTCGTAGTCATTCGAATGCAGCGGTTGCCCATTCGGGCCAGTTTCACCGTTGCCCAGTAGAATAAAGCAGCCGGGTACGGCTTCGCAGAAATGCGCGAAATCCTCTGAAAAGCTCATCGGTTGACGATTGGGAAGTGTGTCCAGCCCGGATTGCTGCGCGACGCGGATGGCAGCTTCGGTCGGGATCGGTGCGTTGATCGTTTCGATGAACTCAGTTTTGAAATCCACTTGGACTTCGACGCCATGCGCGGATGCGATGCCATGCGCAATCTTGCGCATGTGTTCTTCAATCATATTTCGATCTTCAGGGCTGCGAGCCCGCGCATCACCCTTTAGCGTTGCAGTTCCAGGTAGAACGTTGCGCTGCCCGTCGGTCAGAAACTCGGTCACTGACACAACCGCCCCGGCGCCCGGGGCCAGCTTGCGCGCGACAATTGTCTGAAGCGCCAGAACGATTTCTGACCCAACGGTTAGCGCATCACGTCCAGACTGCGGCATGGACGCATGGCCGCCTTGCCCATTGATCGTAATTTCGAAAAGGCTTTCCGATGTGCATATTAAACCGGTTCGGGTCGACATCTGCCCGACGGGTGCCCCAGGCAGGTTATGTATGGCGTAGACTTCTTCGATTGGAAATCGCGTCAAGACATTCTCGTCCAGCATTGCTTTAGCCCCAAGGCCAAGCTCTTCATTCGGTTGAAACAGGAACACCACCGTGCCGCTGAAACCGGGATCCGAGGACAAAGTCTTTGCTGCGCCCAACAGCATCGTCATGTGACCATCATGGCCACAGGCGTGCATAATGCCGGGATTTTGTGACACGTAATCATGATCGCTGGCTTCCTGAATGGGCAGTGCGTCCATATCTGCGCGTAATCCGATCGCGCGGTTGCCTTGACCGGCCCTGAGGATACCCACCACGCCCACGCCTTCATGAACTTCAAGCCCGTATTGACGCAGCAGCGCCGCAACTTTGGCTTTGGTTTTCGTTTCATTGAAGCCCAATTCGGGGTGTCTGTGGAATGACCGCCTAAGTTGGCGCAGTTCGGGTTGGTTCAATTCCATGGCGGTTAATGTTCCCAGATTACAGGTGCTATCCGAGCGGGGCGAACTCGGACTCTAGCCCTGATTGGTAGAGTACGATCGCAGCCGGGTCCACCGGCACGGCATCTCTCAATCGTTCTGTCCCGACCAGCCTCGCCTGAATGAGGTCGGCGCTGCGCCGTATCGTTTCTTGAACCGAACTGTCAGTTGGGTCGCGCTGCCAAAACCCGTGGCGGCCGCAATTTCAGCAACGGTCATTTCTGTTTCGCTTAGCAACGCGTAGGCGCGCGCCACACGCAACTCGATGTAGAATTGTACCGGGGAAACCTCGACATACTTTTGAAACAGCCGCTCCAACTGTCGGCGAGAAATCTGAACGATCTTGGCAATCTCAGAGATATCCAGAGGCTCTTCCAGATTCTCATGCATGATCTGGATGGCGTTGATCAGGTATTGGTTCCGACTGCCCAACGCGACAGAAAACGCGGATTTCTGGAGCGTTTTTTGATTGTTGGATCGTGAGTGGATGCACATGTCCGAGACGATGATGGCCAGATCCTTTCCGAAGTCGGTTTCAATCATGTCCAGTACCATATCGGTTGCCGCGTTACCTCCACCGCAGGTCATCAGATCATTGTCAATCTCATACAGGTTCGCCGATGGTGTCAGGTGTTCGAAGTGTTCAACAAAGGCGGGTTGGTTTTCCCAATGCAGTGTGAACCTCTTGCCGGTCAGCATACCTGCCTTGGCCAGCGTAAATGCGCCGGTACAAATTCCACCAAGCTTGCAGCCAAACGCTTTCTGACGGCTGATCCACGAAAGGATCGTTGAATTAATGCTTTCCGATGGTTCGATCCCTGAACACACAAACAATCTGGATGATCGCGGTAAATTATGCAGAGCCAAGTCAGCTGCTATTTCGACTCCGTTGGAGCATCGAACAGGGTTCCCATCCTCGGAGATCAGAAACCACTTGTAGAGCTCTTTGTTGGTGACCTGATTGGCGATCCTCAGCGGTTCAACCGCTGCGCTAAAGGCAAGCATGGTGAGTTTCGGCAGTAACAGAAAATAGATCTCGTTGGATGGTCCGTCATAATCGATGTCGAACGTCGCGGCCCCTTTCGGAACGAAATTCCTAGGTTTCATGCTCTCTTTTCCTAGTGCGGACCTGGATGGTAAACCGACCCGTACAAAATCGCATCGATCGAAACACTAGCGTATCAACTTCGCAGATCACAAGCGAGAGGTCCCACGACAACAATTAGCCAGCGCGTAGCTGCGAACTTGTCTGAAAGACGGCAACTGAGGATTTAGCCGGGCCAATATTTGGGCCGGTGGCAAAGCATTGTTAACTGGACTAACAATCGTATCTGTCGTCAACCTCATGAATGGTGAATGCCAAAAGGTCAGGCCCAGTGTGGTATCAACCGCATTCGACTGCGCTGTCGATTCACACGATCAAGCTAAACAGCCTGAGTTTTGCCTGCAAATCGCCGATTTCGTACACTTTCGGGCGATGCATCATAGTGATCCCGGAACGCACGCACCAATGCACTTGTGGAAGAAAAGCCCGTAGCAGTCGCCACTTCAAGATAGGTCATCTCGGTAAATTGAAGCAGGCCATAGGCCCGTTCTAGGCGAAGTTCCCGATACGTTGTCAGCAGTTTTACACCCGTTCTGTCCAGAAACCGCCGCTGTAACTGGCGCGTTGATGTACCAAGCGCCATCGCAAGTTCCGGTATCCTAACCGGATCCTCCAGATTGTTCTGCATCTTTTCAACAACCTGTCGCACCATTGGGTCGGCTTTTGAACGTCTGATCAATCGAGCTGCCAGTTGGCTTGCGCATGTAGTTTGCCTGTCGGCCAACCCGATATAGCTGCGTACTGACTCGGCAAGATGCTCGCCGTGATCAAAGGCAACAAAATCGGACAACAAACGCAACGTGCCCAATCTGGTTGATGCGCTATGGGTGCGGCTATCTGAGGACCAGTATGTACCCGAACCGACGTCGATCAGTCCAACCTCTTGCGCTGCGGCAGAAAAGTTGGGGTGAACCGATGCAATCCGCTTGGTTGCGCGACTAGTCTGGGCGAGAAGAAACACTGCACCGCCAACGAGAATTGATCGGTAGGACAGGTTCAATACTTGGGCGATCCAGGTTTTGTCCGACGGTGTCAGAGGCCAGCTTTTGTAGATATCCCCCCAGAAAATCGCGGTTCGCCCGGCCCAGTGCAAGGGTCCGCCCGCAGCACCGTCGGCAATGGTGCGGATATTTGTAATGTATGTATGGCCTTCGTTCAGTTCATTCAGGGCACGATAGAAATCAACCAGCATATCTGCCGATGCTTCCGCTCCGCCCTCGCAAAGAATGATCTCGATCTGATGGTCTCGTTTGGGTCGTGCCAACGTGGTTTCGGTCAAATGCGCATGGTCATTTGCAGGGACATAATGCTTCATTTCTCCTCCACCTTCTTTAGCGCTTCGGCCGCGAGCAATCGTTCCCGAATTCGGATTGAAACCCCCGCCAGTTGGCGAGGGTTTATTGATTGAGGTTTATTCAGCTGCGTCCATGTATTCGGTCATTGGCGGGCATGTGCAGATTAGGTTTCGGTCTCCGTATGCGTTGTCGACGCGGTTGACGGGGGACCAGTATTTGTCGACGCCCATGGAGCCTGGGGGGAAGCAGGCCTGTTCACGGGTGTAGGGACGGTCCCAGTCGCCGACCAGATCGCGCACCGTGTGGGGAGCGTTTTTCAGCGGGTTGTTTTCCGCGTCGATCTTGCCGTCGATGATGTCCTGTGCCTCGGAGCGGATGGACAGCATGGCGTCGCAGAAGCGGTCCAGCTCGTCCATGGGTTCCGATTCCGTAGGCTCGACCATCAGGGTGCCGGCCACCGGCCAGGACATGGTGGGCGCGTGGAAGCCGCTGTCCACCAGACGCTTAGCGATGTCATCGACGCTGACATGGGCCGCTTCGTCCAGCGGGCGGGTGTCGAGGATGCATTCATGCGCCACGCGACCCGTTTCCGAGGTGTAGAGGATCGGGTAGGCATCCTTGAGCCGCGCCGCGATGTAGTTGGCGTTCAGGATCGCCACTTTCGTGGCCTGCGTCAGACCCGCGCCGCCCATCAGCAGCACATAGGCCCAGCTAACCGGCAAGATCGAGGGCGACCCAAAGGGCGCCGCCGAGACCGGACCCACGGCAGTGCCGTATTCCGGGTGGCCGGGCAGATGCTCGGTCAGATGCGCTTTGACGCCGATCGGACCCATGCCGGGGCCGCCGCCGCCATGGGGGATGCAGAAGGTCTTGTGCAGGTTCAGGTGGCTGACGTCACCGCCGATGTCTCCGGGACGCGACAGACCCACCATGGCGTTCATGTTGGCGCCGTCGATATAAACCTGACCGCCATGATCATGGGTGATCTGGCAGACCTCCTGCACGGTGGTCTCGAACACGCCATGGGTCGAGGGGTAGGTGATCATGCAGGCGGCCAGATGATCGGAGTGCTTTTCAGCCTTGGCGCGGAAGTCGGCCAGATCAATGTTGCCCTTGTCATCCGCCTGCACCGGTACAACCTGCCAGCCCACCATCTGGGCCGAGGCCGGGTTGGTGCCATGCGCCGAGGTTGGGATCAGGCAGACATTGCGCTGACCCTGCCCGCGGGCAAAGTGATAGTTGCGGATGGTCAAAAGGCCCGCATATTCGCCCTGCGCGCCCGAGTTGGGCTGCTGGGAGATCGCGTCATAGCCGGTGATCTGGCACAACTTGTCGTTCAGATCATCGATCATCTCGTGATAGCCCTGCGCCTGATCTTCGGGGCAGAACGGGTGCAGGTTGCCGAACTCGGGCCAGGTGACCGGGATCATCTCGATCGTGGCGTTCAGCTTCATGGTGCAGGAGCCCAGCGGGATCATCGCCCGGTCCAGCGCCAGGTCGCGGTCGGCCAGACGGCGCATATAGCGCGTGATCTCGGCCTCGGCCCGGTTCTTGTGGAAGATCGGGTGGGTCAGGTACTCGCTTTCGCGCAGCGCGTAATCCGGCAGGCGATAGGCCACGTTCGAGCTGTCATCCTTGCGGTCGATGCCGAAGGCCCCCCAGACCGCCTCGATGGTCTCGGGCCGGGTCTGTTCGTCCAGGCTGATGCCCACTTTCGTGTCGCCGACCTTACGCAGGTTGACGCCCCGGGCCACAGCGGCCTCCATGACCGTTTTCTGCAGATGGCCAACCTCAACCGTGATCGTGTCGAAGAACACTTCCGGCTCCACAGCAAAGCCTGCCTCTTCCAGACCGGCGGCCAAACGCGAGGTCTTGCGGTGCACCGATTGCGCGATGGCCTTGATGCCGTCGGGGCCGTGATACACGGCATACATCGAGGCAATCACCGCCAGCAGCGCCTGCGCAGTACAAACGTTCGAGTTGGCTTTCTCTCGCCGGATGTGCTGTTCGCGGGTCTGCAGCGCCAGGCGGTAAGCCTTGTTGCCCCGGCTGTCGATGCTGACACCGATGATCCGGCCCGGCATCGAGCGCTTCAGCTTGTCGGTGGTCGCCATATACGCGGCGTGCGGGCCACCATAGCCCATCGGCACACCAAAGCGCTGGGTCGAGCCGATGGCGATATCCGCGCCCATCTCACCGGGCGACTTCAGCAGCGCCAGCGACAGGATATCGGCGGCGACGATGGCAATCGCCTTGTGTTCATGCAGGGCCGCAATCTCGGCGGTGAAGTCGCGCACATGGCCATGGGTGCCGGGGTACTGGAAGATGGCACCAAAGACCGCGCCCGCATCCAGCGTGTCCGGATCAGCCACCTGCACCTCGATGCCCAGAGGCTCGGCGCGCGTTTTAATCACCGCGATGGTGCGGGTGGCAGTTCTTGTCGACAAAGAAGGCCGCGTTGTTGGCCTTGGACCGACCGCCGCGCTTGGCCATGGCCATCGCTTCGGCGGCAGCTGTGGCTTCGTCCAGCAAGGACGCGTTGGCCACGTCCAGCCCGGTCAGGTCGCTGACCATGGTCTGGAAGTTCAGGAGCGCCTCAAGTCGGCCCTGGCTGATCTCGGGCTGGTAGGGCGTGTAAGCCGTGTACCAGGCCGGGTTTTCCAGAATGTTGCGCAGGATCGGCGCCGGCGTGGTGGTGCCATAATAGCCCTGACCGATCAGCGAAGTCAGAACCTTGTTCTTGCTCGCCACTTCTTTCATGTGAAAGAGCGCATCGCGCTCAGTCATCGCCGGACCCCAGTCCAGCGGCTCTTTCTGCCGGATCGCCGGCGGGACGGTGGCGTCGATCAGCTCGTCCAGCGTCTTGAAGCCGATCACCTTGAGCATGTCGCGCATCTCGGTCGGGCTGGGCCCGATATGGCGGCGGTTGGCGAAGTCATAGGCTTCGTAATCGGTCAGTTTGAAGGCCATGTGTGCGCTCCTCAAGGATAGGTCAGGCCCGGCGGAGACGGCAGGAGCCTCCGGCGGAAGTATTTGGAAACAGATGAAGGGGCGGGGCCGCGCACGGACCCGCCGCCTGAGTTAACCGATGAAGGCCTTGTAGCCGGCCTCGTCCATCAGGTCTTCGAGCTGCGAGGCGTCCGCGATCTTGATCTTGTAGATCCAGGCCTCGCCTTCGGGGTCTTCGTTCAGCGCGCCGGGATTGTCGGCCAGTGCCTCGTTCACCTCGGTGATCTCGCCGTCGACCGGTGCGTAAAGCTCGGACGCCGCCTTGACGGATTCAATCACGCCGATCTCGCCGCCTTTTTCGAACTCGTCGCCTGCTTCCTGCTGTTCCACGAACACCACGTCACCCAATTGCTCGGCGGCGTGTTTGGTGATGCCCAGCGTGGCGGTGTCGCCGTCAACGCTCAGCCATTCATGCTCTTCGGAATAATAGGTTGCCATGTCTCTCTCTCCTGACTTCAACGCTTGTAATTCTGTTTGACGAAGGGCAGCGCCACGATCTCAGCCGGTTGCGGCTTGCCCCGGATGATCAGGTTCACCTTCTCGCCCGGCTCGCCATGGCCTTTGCTCACATAGCCCATCGCCACCGGTCCACCCACCGTGGGGCCAAACACGCCCGAGGTGATCTGGCCGATGCTGTTGCCCTCAAGGCACTGCACTTCCACACCCTGACGCGCAGGCGCACGGCCTTCGGGCTTGATGCCCACCAGCTTTTTGGCGGGACCTTCGGCCAGTTCCTTCTGCACGCGGTCCGCGCCCGGGAAACCGCCCTCTTCCTTGCGGCGCTTTTGCATCGCCCAGCCCAGCGAGGCCTCGACCGGCGAGGTGCTCTGGTCGATGTCATTGCCATAAAGGCACAGACCTGCCTCAAGCCGCAGGCTGTCGCGCGCGCCCAGACCGGCCGCTTCGCAATCCTCATGCGCCAGGAAGGCTTTGGTGATCTCGATCGCCTTGTCCTCGGGGATCGAGATCTCGTAGCCATCCTCGCCGGTATAGCCCAGCCGCGAGATACGGCACTCAACACCGTTGATATCGGCAACCGTGGTTTCCATGAACTTTAGATCACGCGCGGCGGGGCACAGTTCGCCCACAACGTTTTCCGCCGCAGGGCCCTGAACCGCCACCAGCGCGCGGTCGAAAATCTCGATCACTTCGACGCCTTCAAGGTGCTCACGCATATGCGGAATGTCCTGATGCCGCAGCGCCGCGTTCACCACCACAAAGTAATGATCGCCCGCATTCGACACGATCAGGTCATCCATGATCCCGCCTTCTGCGTTCGTAAAGAACCCGTACCGCGCCTTGCCTTCCTTCAGCGTCGCATAGGCCTGCGGGCAAAGCGCTTCCAGCTTCTCACCCACATTCTCGCCCCGCAAAATCACCTGACCCATATGAGACACATCAAACACCGCCGCCTTCTCACGACACTGCTTATGCTCCCCCATAATCCCCAAAGGATACTGAACAGGCATCTCCCATCCCGCAAAATCAACCAACTTACCCCCCAACTCAACATGCAAAGCGTGAAGAGGCGTGCGTTTTAATTCGGTCATCAGACTAACCTTTCAATCAGCGGGACTGGTCGCGAACAACCGTGACGGTGCAATGCGCGTTGCGCACGACACGGGCCAGGTTCGGGCCAATCTCGTAGTTCGGAAAATCGCCTTTGGTCGAAGCCATGACGATCAGATCAAAGCCCTCTTTGTAGGCGAGCTTCAGTATCTCACGATAGACGCTGCCTTCTTCGATATGGATCGCCACATCAGATGCACCGTTGTGATCCAGTATGGCCTGCACCGCATTGCGCACGTGGTCTTTTGCGCCTGCGCCATAGTTGGCGGGCAGGTTCGGCAACTGGATGATCTCAGGAATGACGGCAATCGCGTGCAATTCGGCACCGTAGAACTTTGCTTGTTCTTGTGCGAGCGGCAGGGCGTTCTTCCACGAACGGTCGTCGGTGTGATCAATCGGCAGCAGGATTTTCGTGGCCATCACGTCTCTCCTCGAGAAATGGAATTCTGTTTGAAGCCGGGGGGCCGGGATGGCCCCCCGTATTTTCATCCGAGATTATTCGGCGGGTGTGCCGCCTGGCTCTTCGGACTTGCCGCCCGAAGCGAAGAACTCTTTCGTCAGTTTGAAGACGATCGGGCTCAGCAGCGCCAGGGCGATCAGGTTCGGAATGGCCATCATCGCGTTCAGCGTATCGGCCAGCAGCCAGATGAAGCCCAGATCCGCTGTTGCGCCAAAATAGATCATGACGATCCACAGGACGCGGTAGGGCATCAGGGATTTCACGCCTAGCAGAAACTCAACACATTTCTCACCATAGAAGGACCAGCCCAGAATGGTGGTAAAGGCAAAGATCGACAGAGCGATGGCGATGAGATACCCACCGATACCCGGCAGCGACAGTTCGAACGCGTGACTGGTTAGTGCTGCACCGGATTCACCCGATGTCCACGCACCCGACGAGATGATTGCCAGACCGGTGATGGTGCAGACGATGATTGTGTCGATGAACGTACCCAGCATCGCGATCAGGCCCTGGTTGACCGGACCTTTGGTCTCGGCTGCGGCGTGTGCGATCGGAGCGGAACCCAGACCGGCTTCGTTCGAGAAAACACCACGTGCCACACCAAAGCGGATCGCGGCCCAAACGGCAGCACCCGCGAAACCACCTTCGGCGGCCGACGGGGTGAAGGCGTAGGTGAAAACAAGCGACAGAGCGGAGCCGATGTTACCGATGTTGATCAGTAGAACCAGCAGGCCTGCGACGATGTAGGCAATCGCCATGAACGGAACCAGTTTACCTGCAACCGCACCGATGCGGGTGATGCCGCCCAGGATCACGGCCGCGGTCAGAACCATCAGGACAACGCCGGTAACCGAAGTGTTCAGGCCGAAGTTCGACTCCAGAACCTGTGCAACACCATTGGCCTGTACGCCGTTGCCGATGCCGAACGCCGCGATTGCGCCGAACAGAGCAAATGCAACACCCAGCCAGGCCCATTTCGCGCCGAGGCCATTTTTGATGTAGTACATCGGGCCGCCGACATAGTTACCAAGCTCGTCTTTTTCGCGGTATTTCACCGCGCAGACAGCTTCGGCATATTTGGTGGCCATGCCCACCAGGGCGGTCATCCACATCCAGAACAAGGCACCCGGACCGCCCAGGAAGACAGCAGTGGCCACACCAGCGATGTTGCCCGTACCGATAGTCGCAGATAGCGAGGTCATCAGCGCGTTGAACGGGCTGATCTGGCCCTCGCCCTGACCTTCGCGGCCTTTGAACAGCAGGCTGAAGCCCGTGCCAATGCGCAGGATCGGCATGAACTTCAGGCCGACCTGCAGGAAGAAGCCAACGCCGAGAATGAGAACCAGCATCAGCGGCCCCCACACGACGCCATTGATGGCCCCTACGATTGAATTTAACGCTTCCATGGTTTCCCTCCCATTTGCGTTAGGTTTATGCCCTGTTCGCCAAAGCCCGCTGGCGGGCCTGCTTGAGGGCGGCAAAGTCTTCGTCCGCGTGGAACGATGATCGGGTCAGCGGCGTTGCCGACACGTGCAAAAAGCCCTTGGAACGCGCGATCTGTTCCAGTTGGGCAAAATCTTCCGGTGTCCAGAACCGGTCAATCGGATGGTGTTTAGGGGTCGGTTGCAGATATTGGCCGACGGTCAGGAAATCGACATTGGCCGCGCGCAGGTCGTCCATGACCTGACGGACATCGTTCAGACTTTCGCCAAGCCCGACCATCAGGCCAGATTTGGTAAAAAGCTCCGGGTTCGCGCGTTTGGCAACATCCAGCAGACGCAGCGAGGTGTAATAGCGTGCACCCGGTCGCACAGTTGGATAAAGGTGCGGCACAGTTTCCAGATTGTGGTTGAAAACGTCTGGCGCCGCTTCAAATACGATCTCTGACGCAGTGCCTTTTCCAAGAAAATCGGGTGTCAGAACCTCGACAGTCGTACCGGCGTTCTGATGGCGCACGGCACGGATGGTCTGAGCGATATGCTCGGCCCCACCATCTGCCAGATCATCGCGATCGACCGAGGTGATCACCACATGACGCAGGCCCAGTTTCTTGACGGCGGCGGCGACTCGCCCGGGTTCAAACACATCCAGAGCATCCGGGCGACCCGTTGAGACATTGCAGAACGAACAACCCCGCGTACAGACCTCACCCATAATCATCATGGTCGCGTGACGCTTGGACCAGCATTCGCCGATATTGGGGCAGGCGGCTTCTTCGCAGACCGTTGCCAGATCATGCTCGCGCATGAGGCGTCGTGTTTCATAGTATTCAGCGCTGTCGCCCTTTTTCTTGCGAATCCACTTAGGCTTGCGCGGGATGACACTGTCGGCCTTTTTGGCTTTTTCCGGGTGGCGAGGACGAAGCTGGATGGTCATCTGGCTGGTCTCCCTTATGCGTGGATCGCGCGGCCCAGGGCGTCGAGGCAGGCTTCTTTGACGGCCTCGCCCATGGCCGGGTGCGCATGGCAGGTTGCAGCGACTTCGGACACCGTTGCGCCCTTTGTCATCGCCAGAACCAGTTCAGCGATCAGATCGCCGCCATGGGCTCCGCATATATGCGCACCCAGGATCTGGCCGTTCGGGTCTGCCAGAACCTTCACTGCACCGTCTGTTTCACCGGTCGAACGCGCGCGTGAGTTCGCCATGAAGGCGAATTTGCCGACCGAATACTCGGCACCGGATTCTTTCAGTGCTTCTTCGGTCAAACCAACCGAGGCGACTTCGGGGTCGGTGTACACCACGCCGGGGACGGTGTTGTAATCGACGTGGCCAGCTTCGCCTGCCAGCATCTCAACACAGGCGACACCATCTTCTTCGGCCTTGTGCGCCAGCATAGGTCCGGGAACGCAATCACCGATGGCGTAGATGCCCGGGACAGATGTCTGAAATGCGCCATCAACTTCAATGAAACCGCGTTGGTTCACGGCCACGCCCAGCTCTTCCAAGCCAAGGCCACGTGTGACTGGGCGGCGACCCACGGCGATCAACACCTTGTCGGCCTCGATCACTTCTTCTTTGTCCTTGCCGACGCGGTCCACAGTTAGTGTCAGACCAGTATCCGTTTTGTCGACGGATTTCAGTGCCCGGCCCAGCTGGAATTTCAGGCCACGTTTTGACAGCGCGCGTTGCGCCAGTTTGGCAATTTCACCATCCATGCCGGGCAGCACGCGGTCTAGATATTCGACGACCGTAACTTTGGCTCCGAGACGCGCCCAAACTTGCCCAAGTTCCAGTCCGATGACACCGGCACCGATCACCACCAGATGCTCGGGCACACTCTCCAGCGCAATCGCGCCCGTCGAACTGAGGATATCTTGCTCGTCAATCTCAATTCCTGGCAACGGGGTAGGTTCGGAACCAGTGGCAATGAGGATGCTCTTGGCCTCATGGACTTCGTCACCCACCTTGACCTGACCAGCGGCCGGAATTCTGGCCCACCCTTCGATCAGATCTACGCCGTTTTTTTTGAACAAAAACGCAATGCCCTTGGTCAGGTCGCCTACGATCTTGTCCTTGCGTCCCATCATTGCGGGCACATCGATGCTGGCCCCCTCGACCGCAATACCGTGGGAGGAGAGATGTGCAAGTTCGGCATATTTGGCCGAGGAGGTCAGCAACGCTTTGGAGGGTATGCACCCCACATTCAAACAGGTCCCGCCAAGTGCGCCACGTCCTTCGACGCAGGCAACTTTCAGGCCCAGTTGTGCCGCGCGGATCGCGGCGACATAGCCGCCCGGACCGCCCCCGATGACAATAAGATCGTAAGTCATTTGGTCTTCTTTCAGTAGATCGGGTGGCTTGCGCAGAGCGCGCGGACCTTTTCACGGGTTTCCTTTTCGACGGTCTCGTCACCGTCAGACGATTGTGCCAGCGCGTCCAGCACATCACCAATCATGTGGCCAATCTGTTTGAACTCTTCTGGTCCAAACCCACGGCTGCAGCCTGCGGCCGTACCGAGACGGATGCCGCTGGTGACAGTGGGCTTTTCGGGATCACCCGGAACGCTGTTTTTGTTGCAGGTGAATCCTGCACGCTCTAGCGCCGCTTCGGCGTCTTTGCCGGTTACGCCGACTGGGCGCAGATCAACCAGCATAAGGTGGTTTTCAGTGCCGCCCGAAACGATGTCGCACCCGCGCGCCATCATCACGTTGGCCAGTGCCGAGGCACTGTCGACAACGCGCTGCATATATTCTTTGAATTCAGGCTGCAGCGCTTCACCAAATGCGACTGCTTTGCCTGCGATCACATGCATCAGGGGGCCGCCCTGCAGACCCGGGAAAACAGCCGAGTTGATCTTTTTTGCCAGCGCTTCATCGTTTGTAAGAATAATCCCACCGCGCGGACCGCGCAGCGTCTTGTGCGTAGTCGACGTAACAATGTGTGCGTGCCCGATGGGCGAGGGGTGCAGGCCAGTCGCAACCAAGCCGGCGATGTGGGCCATGTCTGCCAGAAGCCATGCGCCAACTTCGTCGGCAATGGCGCGGAAGCGTGCGAAATCGATCTTTTGCGAATAGGCCGATGCGCCTGCAATGATCAGTTTGGGCTTTTCGGCTTTCGCTAATTCTTCAACCTGATCATAGTCAATCAGCCCGGCCTGGGTCAGGCCATATTGAACCGGACGGAACCACTTGCCGGACTGGGCAGGTTTTGCGCCATGGGTCAGGTGACCCCCAGCATCCAACGACATACCAAGAATCGTGTCACCCGGGCTGAGTAGTGCCAGCTTAACCGCCCCGTTGGCTTGCGCGCCCGAGTGCGGCTGAACGTTTGCATATTCGCAGCCAAACAGCTTCTTCAATCGGTCAATGGCTTCGGCCTCAACCTCATCCACATATTCACACCCGCCATAATAGCGGCGACCCGGATAGCCCTCGGCGTATTTGTTTGTAAGTACGGAACCCTGCGCATCGATCACTGCCTGAGAGACGATGTTCTCGGAAGCGATCAGTTCGATCTGTTCAGCCTGGCGCATGCCC